>JAQGNC010000648.1 GCA_028292065.1 Betaproteobacteria bacterium | reverse complement strand
AGCGGCAGCGATGCCGAGCGCCACAACCCGCGCGCGAAATCGTGGATGGACAAGGTGAAGGAGTTCTTCGAGCCGTGAGCTAGGGGCGTGATTCTCAAATTCGCGTCACAATCCGTTCGCCCTGAGCAGGCGCACTGCGCCGCAGTCGAAGGGTGAACGGCAGTGTTCATGCTTCGACAAGCCTGTCCTGAGCCTGTCGCAGGGCTCAGCACGAACGGCCTTCCATACTTCTGCGAATTTGTGACTCGCCACACTAAAGGACGCACTCACATGGCGCTCTGCGCACTCTTTCGGTCGGGCATGCTGATGGCGGCGCTGTGGATGCTCGTCGCCGGCGCCCATGCAGCGCCGGTGGCGATGGTCAGCGATCTGCAGGGCAAAGCCACCCTGATCGCGGGCACCGCCCGCACCCGGCTCTCGATGCTCGCCGAGCTCGAGCCCGACGCGCAGGTCGAGCTCGACGCCGGCGCGCGCATGGTCGCCCTCTATCTCGACGGCAGCGGCGAGTATCTGGTCACGGGCCCCGCGCTCGTGGCAATTCGTGCGCAGCAGCCGCAGTCGATCAAAGGCGCGGCGGCGCAGAAGCGCCCGGTGCTCGGCGGCAAAGCGGGCGAGGTGCGTCTGAAATCAGCCGGTGCGGCGCAGGGCGCGCTCGTGATGCGCTCGGCGGGGCCGAAAGGGCGGATACGGCTGCTCAACCCGGGCGGCACGCGCACGGTGGAGACGCCGCCCGAATTTCGCTGGCAGTTCGAAGCCGCCGGCGTCGCCTATCGCTTCGAGCTTCTGGACGAGACCGGGAAGCTCCTCTACGAGACCGAGGTCAAAGGCACTGCGGCGACCCTGCCCGAGACCGTGGCGCTCGCCGAGAACGCGGCTTACACGTGGACCGTGTCTACGCGGCTCGCGGACGGGCGCAAGTATTCGAGCACGAGCGACTTCAGCATCGCCCCGGCGAACGTGCGACAGCAGGTCGCGGCGCTGCGTCCGGCGGGAACCGCGCCGGTGTCGGACAAAGTGGCGTACGCGGCGTGGCTCGAGCAGCTCGAGTTGAAGGACGAAGCGCGCAAAGTGTGGCGCGCCCTCGCCGCGGAGCGGCCGGGCGACGCGCGGCTCGAGTCGCTCGCGCGGGAATAGGTTCGTAGCGGAAGACGGCTGTCCTGCAGCGATTTCCGTAGCGCAGAACCTGCCTGCAGCGGGTTTACACAGCAGCTGCAGGCGGGGCGCCTGCGCTACCACTTCGCGGGCGCCGCTTTAAAGCAGTGCGGTCCGCCCGGCGTCAGCGCGGCCATGGTGCGGCCTGGCGCGCTGAGCAGCAGCGTTTATCCTGACGGTGCGTGGTCCGCTTCTTGCGTCGGCGCGTCACCATGGCAGCCGCCACCGAATTCCGCCCGCCGGTCCCGCCTTTCACGCGCGAGACCGCGGCGCAGAAAGTCCGCCGGGCCGAAGACGCGTGGAACACGCGCGACCCCGAAGCGGTGTCGCTCGCGTATACCGTCGACAGCGAATGGCGCAACCGCGCCGAGTTTCCCCGCGGACGTCGCGAGATCGTGACGTTCCTCGAGCGCAAATGGTCCCGCGAGCTCGACTATCGCCTGATCAAGGAACTGTGGGCTTTCGACGGTGCGCGCATCGCGGCGCGCTTCGCGTACGAGTGGCGCGACGAGGCGGGCCAGTGGTATCGCTCGTACGGCAACGAGAATTGGGAGTTCGACCGCAACGGATTGATGATGAAGCGTTACGCGAGCATCAACGATCTCGCGATCAATGAAGGCGACCGCAAGTATCACTGGCCGCTCGGGCGCAGGCCCGACGATCACCCTTCGCTGAGCGCGCTCGGTCTCTGAAGGTGCATGGCGCGGCGTCCGTCCACCCGCCGCCCGCCTTCAGCCGCAAACGCGATCTGTGCGACCATTCCGGCGTCGCGCCGCGGCCGTCGGCGTTCCACTGAGAGGAAAGATGATGCGTCACGCCTGGTTTGCTGTGGTTTGCGCGCTCGCCGTGCCGTGTGCAGTCATTACCGTCGCGGATATCGTGCATGCCCAGAGCTATCCGGTGAGGCCCGTGCGCATGATCGTCGCGTTCCCGCCCGCGGGCGCGACCGACATCCTCGCGCGGGTCGTCGCACAGAAGCTCTCGGAGCCGCTGAAGCAGCAGGTCGTCGTCGACAACCGTCCGGGCGCCGGCGGAACGATAGGTTCGCGGCTCGTCTCGGACGCGCCCCCCGACGGTTACACCATCCTCGTGAGCACGACCAGCACCCACGCGATCGGTCCCAGCCTTTACGCCAGGCGCCCTTACGACTCGCTGAGAGACTTCACTTCGATCACCGAGATCGCGACTTCGCCGACGGTGCTGATGGTCGCCTCCAACGTTCCGGCGTCTTCGGTGAAGGAGCTGATCGCGCTCGCCAAGGCGAAACCGGGTGCGCTCAACTTCGGCTCGTCCGGTGTCGGCACCCAGTTCCACCTCTCCGGCGAGCTGCTGAAGCTGCTCGCGGGAATCGATATGGTTCACATCCCGTACAAAGGCACCGCGCTCGTGTATCCGGACATGTTCAGCGGCCAGATCTCGATGCTGTTCGACGTGCCGATCGTCGCCCTGCCGTACATCAAGGCCGGCCGCGTCAAAGCGCTCGGCGTGTCGGGAAAGAAGCGCGCAGCGGTGCTGCCTGACGTGCCGACGATCGCCGACGCGGGCGTGCCGGGTTACGACGCGGACCTGTGGTTCGGCATGTGGGCGCCGCCGAGACTTTCCCGCGACCTGACTCAGCGACTATACGCAGAGACCGCGAAGCTGCTGCAGGCGCCCGACACCAAGCAGCGTCTCGCCGACCTCGGCGCCGAACCGGTCGCCAGCACGCCGCAGGCATTCACGAGCTTTCTCAGAGACGAGATCGCGAAATGGGAGAAAGTGGTCAAGGCGTCGGGGGCGCGGGCGGATTGAGGGTCACTTTACAACGGGAGTCTGTGGTTTCTACTTCCGCCTCAGGGGCCGGGATGGGGGCCTGCCCGAAATCGGGGAGAGTCCCGGATTTCCGGCTAACCGGGGTCAGACCCCGATGAAGCCGGGGTCTGACCCCAACGGGCATGGGGTCTGACCCCGTTTTTTTGGGGTCAGACCCCGGTTTGCTTCGAAATAGCGGAGCGAGAGTAGCGAGCCGAAGGAAGGGAGGTTCAAGGAGGGAAACCTTGGTTTCCTTCCTTGGCGTCATTCGCGAGCCGAGCGCAGCGAGGAGGTAATGCAATGTCTTTCGTCGAAGGTCTGAGCACTGCCAGTGTGGACGTCGCTGACCCCACTTTTGCGATCTGCGTCACCGCGATGATTCTGCTCGTCGTCGGTCTCTTCGCCCTGCCCGCGCTCGCCGCGGCGCTCAGCCTGTTGCGCACCGAAGGCCTCGCTCGCTTCGTGTCGCACCTGCTTCGCCGTTCGCAGCGTTAGCGCCGCGACGATCGTTCGGGCCAGGCGTCGATCCGAAGAGGCCGGCTCAAGCCGCGGCGGTCGCAGCCGTGCCCGACACGAGCGTTCCCAGCCAGCGACCGCGCGCGATCAGGTTCTCCTGCCACGCGGCTTCGATCTCGGGAACGGTCGACGCGCGCACCGCGGGCGCCGCGATCAGCGCATCGCGCCAGGCAGCGAGCCGCGGATAGCGCTCGATGATCCCGAGCGGG
Source organism: Betaproteobacteria bacterium (assembly GCA_028292065.1). Classification (GTDB taxonomy): domain Bacteria; phylum Pseudomonadota; class Gammaproteobacteria; order Burkholderiales; family SG8-41; genus JAQGMV01. The sequence goes on along the minus strand of JAQGNC010000648.1, from coordinate 22,772 downwards.
CGCAGGCGGTCCATGAACGTGTAGCGCTGGAGGAAAGGCGCATACGCGGCGTCGACGAGCGAGAGCTTCGGACCATTGAAATACGGTCCGGCATTGCCGCGCTTGCCCAGCGCCTCATCGAGCTTGCCGAAAGGCTCGGCGATCCTGGCCGCGCGCGCGGTGAACTCTTCTTCCGAATCGGCGTAGGCGGTGGTCGACACCGCGGACGCGAGCGTCGTCACGTAATCGGTCCACGCGCGGTTGCGCGCGCGCTGTAGCGGGTCTTCCGGATGCAGCCGCGGCGCGGCGACTTCCTCGAGATACTCGGCGATCGCATTCGATTCGAAAAGCGCGTCCTTGCCGTCGATCTGAAGCACCGGCACTTTCGTGTGCGGCGAGATCGCGAGAAACCACGCGGGGCGGTTGTCGCGATCGATGTACTCGATCTCGTAGGCGATCTCTTTCGCGCGCAGCACGATCGCCGCACGCTGGACCCACGGGCACGTCTTGAAGCTGCAAAGCCGGAATTCAGCAGTCATAACCCTCTCCCTGGCGAGCGGGCATGCTCGCACAGGCCAAGCTTTTTCGCCATCGCGGCGGCGAAAGCTACAGCGCATAGAATGACTCGGCGCCGTCGCGCTGCGCCTGTAGTTCCCTCCCCTTCAGGGGGAAAGTCAGGCGGGTGGGTTTTCAGCCGCCGCTCCGTCCGGATCTGCCGCGTTATGGGAGGCACGCCGCATGAAGACACGCACGATGCTCGCCGCGGCGCTGTGCGGCACGCTGGCCCTACCCTGCCATGCATCGGCAGCGTCATATCCGCAGCGCTCGGTGCGCGTGCTCGTCGGCCAGGGTCCCGGCGGCGGGACCGACAGCGTAGGACGCATCATGTCGCAGAAGCTCGGCGAGGTTTACGGCCAGCCTTTCATCGTCGACAACCGTCCGAGCGCGGGAGGCAACGTCGCCGGCGAGCTGGCCGCGAAAGCCGCGCCGGACGGGCTCACACTACTGGTGGTTACACCGACGCACGTCATCAATCCCAGCCTCTACCGCGACGTGCGCTACGACTCGATCAACGATTTCGCGCCGGTCGCGCTGATCGTCTTCGCACAGTACTACCTGTCGGTGAGCAATACGCTGCCCGCGACCTCGGTCAAGGAGCTGCTCGCGCTCGCGAAGTCGCGCGCGCAGCCGCTGTCGTACGGCTCATCGGGCATCGGCAGCGCGAACCATCTCTGCGGCGAGCTGTTCAACACGATGGCGGGTGTCAGGCTCGTGCACATCCCGTACAAAGGCGGTGCGCCGGCGCTGAACGCGCTCATCGCATCCGAAGTCCAGGTCTCGTTCACCAGCGGGGCCGCGATCCCTCACGCGAAAGCGGGACGGATCAAGACCATCGCGGTCACGGGCCCGAAGCGCACGCCGATCGCGCCGAACATCCCCACGATCGCCGAATCGGGTCTGCCGGGATACGAGGTGGTCGGCTGGTACGGTCTCGCTGCGCCGGCGAAGACGCCCAGAGCCGTGCTCGACAGTCTCAACACCACGATCAACCGCTCGCTGCCCGAGCTGCGCGAACGCTACGAAGGCATCGGGATGGAGCTCGGCGGCGGGCCGGCCGCGGAGTTCGGCACGTTCCTCAAGCTCGAGCGCGACAAGTGGGCGCGCGTGGTGAAGCTCTCGGGCGCGAAAGTGGAGTGACGTTCAATCGCGGGTAAAGAGGAGGCTGCATGACCCCTGTATCGGCACAAGAGCGTAGCGCGCGCCTGCAAACCCTGGTCTCCGACGCCCAGAGCCTGCTCTCCTACGCCGCGGCCAACGCGAAGGAGATCGACGACGAGATACGCGACGCGCTGATCGAGACCGCGGACGCGCTGACCTCCGGCACGCTCGACGTGAAAGGCGAAGCGCGGTTCTACAAGGCTTACCAGGACCTGACCAAAGCGCTCGCGCCGGTCACCGCCGAAACGCTGCTCGCTTCGCAGACGCGGATGCCGCGGCTGCACGAGCTCACCGGCGACCCGCGAGTCGTCCTGCGCAGGCTGAGCACGACGACCGCCGGGCGCTTCATCCACTTCGCGGTATTCGTGTTCGTGCTGCTCCTGACCGGTTTTGCGCTGGGGCATTACGCGAGCGGCACCACCGAGATCGACCGCTACGCCAAAGCGATGCTGGACCTGCAGAAGTCCTCCGCCACCAAGCGCGAGAAAGAGCTCGCGCAGCGGCTTGCGCAGTTCAAGGTGGGCGATCTCAAGAACGCCGCGGCGGGCACCGAACAGGACAAGCTGCGCGACGCGCAGATCGAGCTCATGAAAAGCGCCGACGAGCTCAATGCGGCACAGGCCGAGATCGACGAAGACCAGACGCAGCTGGCCGGGCTGCGGGAGTCGCTGGTGACGTGGGTGATGCGGCCGTGCGGCTCTTTCTGGACGCGCCTCATCTGCGTGCTGCCGCCGCGGCCCGACGACGAAGACATCTCGGTCCACGCGCAGCACGTGCGTCCGCAGGCGGTCTTTCTCGCGCAGCTCGCGCGCGACCGCATGAGCCAGATCGTGCTGCCGATGCTGCTCGGCTTTCTCGGCGCCTATACCTACGTGCTGAGGAGCATCACGCTCGACATTCGCAACCGCTCGTTCGCGCCGGGCTCGGCGATCCATCACGTCGTGCGCCTGTCGCTCGGCGCGATGGCGGGAATCGCATCGAGCTGGCTGTTGAGTCCAAAGGACGTCGCGGCGCTGAGCAGCGTCCCGGCGTGGGCGCTCGCTTTCGTCGCGGGCTACAGCATCGAGCTCGTCTTTTCGTTCATGGACCGCATCGTCAGCGCTTTCTCGAGCAAACCGGTGACGTGATTTCGAGCGTGCGGTCGTGCTCGAGCAGCGCGGGAGACATTATGTGGCATTGCCGTGCACGGTTCGAAGCTGCCCCCGACGAGGACCTGAAGGCCTCAGCTTCCAACGAGCAGTCTCCCGCTGCACCGGGCGCTCTATATACGTGTCCGATGCACCCGGAGATCGTCAGAGACAGGCCGGGGTCGTGTCCGATCTGCGGGATGGCGCTCGTGCCGGTGGCCGGCACCGGCGAGGCCGACGATGCCGAGCTGCGCAATCTCACCCGCCGGTTCTGCGTCGGAGCGGCTTTATCCATCCCGCTGGTGGTCCTCGCGATGTCCCCGATGATCGGCATCGACGAGCCTTTCGGCCTCGCCCCGCGAGCTCGCGGCTGGCTGGAGTTCGTCCTCGGCACGCCGGTCGTACTCTGGGTCGGCTGGCCGATCCTCCACAAGTTCTGGATGTCCCTGACTCACCGGGCCCTCAACATGTATACGTTGATCGGTCTCGGCGTAGGCCTGGCGTACCTTTACAGCCTCGCAGCGGTGTTCCTGCCGCAACTATTTCCGCAGGAATTCCGCATGCACGATGGAGCCGTCGGAACGTATTTCGAAGCAGCGGCGTTCATCGTCACTCTCGTTCTACTCGGCGATGTCCTCCAGTTGCGCGCGATGGGGCGAACGAGCCAGGCGATCTCCGGGTTACTGAAGCTGGCGCCTAATCTCGCGTGGCGCGTGCGCGACGACGGCACGGACGAACAGATACCGCTCGAGCACGTCGCTGTCGGCGATCGGCTGCGCGTGAAGCCGGGAGAGAAGATCCCGGTCGACGGCGAGGTCACTGAAGGCGCGACTCGCGTCGACGAGGCGATGATCACCGGGGAACCGATACCCGTCGCCAAAGCCCCGGGCGACAAGGTCACGGCCGCCACTGTGAACGGCACAGGATCCATCGTCATGCGCGCGGAGCGCGTCGGCTCGGACACGCTGCTCGCGCGTATCGTACGCATGGTCGGCGAAGCGCAGCGCACGCGCGCCCCCATACAACGGCTCGCGGACCGCATCGCCGCCTGGTTCGTTCAGGTCGTCGTCGCCATCGCGGTCATCACCGCGCTGGTGTGGTGGCTGTGGGGTCCGGCACCGGCGGCCACGTATGCACTGCTGAACGCGGTCGCCGTGCTGATCATCGCGTGTCCCTGCGCCGTCGGGCTGGCGACGCCGATATCGATGACGGTGGCGATGGGCGAAGGCACGCGCGCCGGCGTTCTTTTTCGCACCGCTGAAGCCATCGAGCGCATGCGTGACGTGGACACGGTCGTCGTCGACAAGACCGGGACCCTCACCCTGGGGCGTCCTGCGCTGACCGACCTCGAGGTCGAAGGGATGGACCGCGACGAAGCGCTCGTCGTGCTCGCCTCCGCCGAGCGCGCTTCCGAGCACCCGATCGCGCACGCGATTCTACAAGCAGCCAAAGAGCGCGGATTGGCACTGAGGACTGCCACCGAATTTCAGGCGATCAACGGGCTCGGTGTGCAGACCGTGATCGACGGGCGCCCGGTGCTGGTCGGCAGTGCCGTGTTCCTGAAGCAGCAGGGCATCGACACCGCGACGTTCGTCGAGCGCGCCGAAGCGCTGCGCGCGAACGCAAAGACGGTGGTGTTTCTCGCCATCGATGGGCGTGCGGCAGGCATCGCCGCCATTGCGGACCCGATCAAGGAGAGCACGCCCGAAGCGATCGACGCGCTCAGGCGCGAAAGGGTCACGATCGTCATGCTGACCGGTGATTCACAGCGCACTGCGGATGCGGTGGCGCGCCGGCTCGGCATCGACGTCGCAATCGGCGAGGTGCTGCCCGAAGACAAGGCGAAGCACGTGAAGCGGCTGCAGGATGAAGGACGCAAGGTCGCGATGGCGGGCGACGGCATCAATGACGCGCCTGCTCTGGCGCAGGCGGACGTCGGCATCGCCATGGGCACCGGGACCGACGTCGCGATGGAGAGCGCCGGCATAACCCTGGTCAAGGGAGACTTACGGGGGATTGCGAGAGCGCGTGCGCTGTCGCAGGCGACAATGGACAACATTCGGCAGAACCTGTGGTTCGCGTTCGGCTACAACGCTCTGGGCATACCGATCGCAGCGGGGGGTGCTCTACCCCGTTTTCGGCGTGCTGCTCTCGCCCGTCTTCGCGGGCGCAGCGATGGCGCTCAGCTCGGTGTCGGTGGTCACGAATGCGCTGCGGCTGCGGCGCACGCGGTTCTAACGCACGTACCGGGAATACCTGCAGCCCTCGATGCGGAACACGACATGACGCACTGGCGTAACCGCGGCGTTCTCGCCGCACTCGCAGCCGCGATGCTGTTCGGCGCGGGTACGCCTTTGGCGAAAGTGCTGCTGCACCAGACAGGCCCGTGGCTGCTGGCGGCCCTGCTCTATCTCGGCGCCGGCGGGGGACTTTTTCTGGTTCGAGTCCTGCGTCGGCAACGCACGCCGCGGCTGACCGCGAAGGAGGCGGGGTGGCTCCTGGGGGCGGTCGTTGCGGGCGGGGTCGTGGCGCCAGTACTGCTCATGTGGGGCCTCGGCAACATGCCTGCGTCGGGCGCTTCGCTCCTGCTCAATGCGGAAGGCGTTTTCACGGCAATCATCGCGTGGATCGTCTTCCGCGAGAACTTCGATCGCCGGATCGCGCTCGGAATGGCATCCATCGTTGCCGGTGCCGTGGTCGTGTCGTGGCCCGGAAGCGCAGAGTTTTCGGAAGCGCTGCCCGGGCTGGCGGTGCTCGGCGCATGCCTGTTCTGGGCGCTGGACAACAACATGACCCGCAACGTCTCCCTCGCCGACCCGACGTTTACCGCCATGGTGAAGGGACTTGTTGCAGGTGTCGTCAATCTCACACTCGCGCTCGCCGTCGGCGCGACGTTGCCTGCCTGGACGACGGCCCTGGCGTCGGGCGTCCTCGGCTTTTTCAGTTACGGCGTCAGCCTCGTGCTCTTCGTGACAGCACTGGGACATCTGGGAACAGCCCGTAGCGGAGCGTATTTTTCGACAGCCCCGTTTGCGGGCGCCGTGCTGTCCCTCGTCCTGGTCGGAGAGCCCGTCACACCACGACTCCTGGCGGCCGGCGCCCTCATGGGATTCGGCGTATGGCTGCATCTGACCGAGCGCCATGAGCACCCGCATCGTCACGATGCGCTCGAGCACGCGCACGCGCATGAGCACGACGCTCACCATCTGCACACCCACGGTTTCGCGGTTCCTGCCGGCGTCCGCCATACTCATTGGCACCGGCACGACCCGCTCACCCACTCACATCCGCATTTCCCCGACGAACATCACCGACACACACATTAGGTGTTCAGAGAAAACGGAGTGCCGTTGTAACCTGCGTCGGCCGGGGCCGTTCAAGTGGACGTTCGATTGGATCCGGATTCCGCAGACGCTGTTGACTGAGCTGACTGACAGCACGGTCGGCCGGCGCGAACGCTGCGGCTTGGTAGCACGTCTCCTGCAATTGCTGGGCAGTAGAGGTCGTGCTGCATCCGCGGCCCCGGAGAGATTAAGCTCGACGATTGCGCTTCAGGTTAGTCCTGCACTAGTTCATTGCGGTCGCCCATCGCCTCGACGGCCGCTGTGAGCTCAGCCATGGTGCAGCCCATCGCCTGACACCAGAGGCGGACGTATTCATCATCACCCAGGTCTATCGCGTGGGACGGCCGGTGTAGTCGTCCGCGTTCACCAAAGTCGACGGCGAGCTGTGCCTCACGCGCAAAAGCAGGAAACAGACACTGACGGAGTGCTTCGAGGTCTGGCAATGGCAGGATCACATCGAATATCGCCGCGACGGCGTCACGATCATGAAAGCTGTTTTGCGCCGCAAGTGACGGGGACGTTGAAATGAGCGCTCGTCTGCCCTAACATAGCCGTAAGCCGGGATACGCAGACTCCCGGCCATCCAAAGATGGCAACGCCATCCAAGCTCTGCCGATCGCGTCTCCGCGAGAGGCTGGCTTGCCCGCTCTACCCACTCCGCGCTTAGTTTCCGCCGCTGATCTCATGCGAATGCGCCCGCACGCGCCTGTGCCGCGCGCCGTGCGCCGGTTTGTTGCCGCGGCGATCCTGTTCGGCTGCACTGAACCGGCTTTCGCTTTACGTCCTTTCGACGCCACGGATGCAGCCGTCGCCGCGCCGCAGGAGTTCGAGCTGGAGCTTGGGCCGTTAGGCCGTCTGCGTGAAGGCTCGAGAAGAATTCGCGTAGCGCCGGCCGTAATCGGCAACTTCGGCCTATCCGGCAATCGAGAGCTGGTCATCGAAGGACGGCGTGAGGTCGCGATAGACAGGGACAGCTCGGAACGCGCGTCCGCCATCGTCGATAACGGGCTTTTCATCAAGCAGGTTCTGCGCGAAGGCGTGATGCAGGAACAAGGCGGCGTCAGCATCGCGACCGAATATGGGATGCTCCTGCCGGGCGTGCACGCCGATCGCGGCACCGGCGCTTCGATCGCGGGCATCGTATCGCAGCGGTGGAACGCCGTGACGATCCACCTGAATGCGGTTGCGGCCTATACGCGTGACCACAACCCGGATTTGTTCCTCAGCACGATCGTTGAAGGCCCGGAAAGCTGGCGCGTGCGTCCCGTCGCAGAAGTTTTCGTCGACGAGGCTCGGGGACATCCCCACGTCATCTCCGGCTTGATCGGCGCGATATGGCGCGTCACGGAAGGCCTCGCTTTCGATGTCGGCATACGCTCCGCGCGCTCTGGAAATGAAGCCATTCGCGAGCTGCGGGTAGGCCTCACATGGGCGCTGTCCTGGAGCAAGCAGCCGTGATGCGCGCGTTGCGGAATTCACTGTTCGCGTTGTTTGTCATCGCGGCGTCGCACGCCGCGCAGCGTGAGCCGCTCGAGCTTATCGCCACCATCCCGATGCCGCACGTCAGAGGACGCATCGATCACATGGCGTTCGATGCCAAGCATCACCGCCTGTTCATCGCCGCGCTGGGCAACGACACGCTTGAGGTGGTCGACGTGCAGGCCGGAGCTGAACGTGTCGCGCACAGCGTCACTGGCTTCGCCGAGCCCCAGGGCGTCGTGTACGTCGCCGAGCTCGACCGCCTCTACGTATCGAACGGGCGCGGAGATCGGGTCGACGTCCTCGACGGCACGTCGCTGAAGCCGCTAAAGCGCATCACCGATATCGCTGACGCGGACAACGTGCGTTATGACGTAGCGGCGCGCAAGGCATACGTCGGGTACGGAAGCGGCGGACTGCGCGTCGTGGACGTCGCCGGCAGTTCACCTGTCGCCGACATTCGCCTGGCCGGGCATCCGGAGTCTTTTCAGTTGGAGCAGAGCGGACGTCGGATCTTCGTGAATGTCCCTGCGACAAGACATGTGGCTGTCGTCGATCGCGTGCAGAACAGAACCATTGCGACGTGGCCGATTCCCGAAGCGTCCGCAAACTTTCCAATGGCGCTGGACGAGAACGCGCATCGCCTCTTTGTTGGCGCAAGGCAACCGCCCCTCATGCTCGTGTACAACACGGACAGCGGAAACGTCGTCGGACGTTACCCGATCGGCGCCGACACCGACGACATCTTCTCCGACGCCAAGCGCAGGCGCGTTTACGTGGTCTGCGGCGAAGGCCGAATCGATGTTTTTCGGCGGGAGAACGCCGATCGTTATCTTCTCGAGTCGTCGATCAAGACTGCCGCTGGCGCGCGTACCGGATTGTTCGTCCCCGATGAAGAGAGGCTTTATGTCGCGGCACCGGCCACGGCTGGCAGACCCGCGCACCTGCTGGTCTATCGAATCAGTGGATAACCATACGCCGCGAGGCCGTTAGCCTCGTTTTCAACCAGGAGATCTCCATGTATTTCAAACCGATCCGTTATGCGGTGATGCTCGCCACGTTCATCGCTTTCACGTGCGCGCAAGCAGAGGACACGCACGACATGAAGCCGCTCGTCGACGCATTGAGCAAGAGCAAGCTGACTCTGCTCGAGGGCTTTCGCCAGGCGGAAAAACGCCATGGCGCAGTGATCTCGGGAAAATTCGAGATGGAAGACGGCAAGCTTTCGCTTTCCGTTTACACCGCTGAGAAAGGACTCAACGTTCCGGCAGAGCAGAACGTGCTCGAGGAGCTCAGCGGCAGCCCCGAAGACAAGTGGGAGCCCAAAGTAGAAGTCTTCAAGGACGTCGAGCACATCTCGCGATCCGCCGAACAGCTCGCCCTCGTAGCGCTCGGCCGCACCTCGCTCGTCGACCTGGTCGCGCGCGTGCAGAAGGCGCAGGGCGGCACCGTTTTCTCGGTGAAACCGATGATCAAGAATCACAAGCCCGTCGCCGAAGTGCTCGTCGCGAATAAGGGCAAAGTCACGAAGCTCGTGCGACCGCTGTAGCTTGTTGCGCATCTGCGGCACACAGCGCCGGACAGCGCGCAAGGTTCGGTCGCTTCTTGGGGAGGGGGCCGAATGAGCCACTACCGGCCGGAAACTACGCGCTATCCGACCTCGGAAATAGCCGCACTGCCCAGCGGGGCATGAGCCCCGCTGCGAACACCGTGTCATGACATACCTCTGGAAGCTTCGCGGTTACTTGCGCCAAGTCGCAGGTGAGCTCGTGCTCGGCTCCCTGGCGGGCATCGTGATGAACACAGCTGTGATCCTCCCGGCAATCCTTCTCGGGCGTGCGATCGACGAAGCTCTGGCGCTCGAGCGTGGCGAAGCGACGCGAGGTGACGTAACCGTTGCTGCGCTGCTGCTGGTTGGAGGCACGCTACTGACAGAGGGGCCCCGCGTGCTTAAGCGCTGGTGGCTCATCACCGCGAACGCCCGCATGCGGGCGAACCTTCGTGCCGATGCACTACGCGGTGCCCTTTCGAAGCCGATCGCGGACCTGCATCGAATGTCCGTTGGCGACCAGCTGGCGCGCATCATCGGCGACGTGGAGGTGTTAGGCGTCGGCCTGCGGGAATTCACTATCGAGACGTGGGACACGATTCTCTTCTCGCTTTCGTTCGTCGTAGCCATGTTCGTCATTGATCCGCACCTTTCCGCTGTTGCGCTGGCGCCCGTGCCGATCGCGATGATCATTGCTCACGCGTCGGGGCGGTGGGTCTCAGAGCGAACCACGCGTGCGCGGCAAGCGAATGCCGCGCTGACTGCAAGCATCCAGGAGCTGCTTGCGGGCTTTCGAGTGGTGCGTTTCTTCGGACGGCGTTCCGCCGTCACCGGCGTCATTGACAACTCCTCGCGCGAATTCGCGGAGCGCAATCTGAGCGCCTCGCGGCTGCGCCTGAGCCTGCCCGTGGTTTACAGCACGCTGATGATGTCCGGCATCGTGGTGGTTATCTCGCACGGTGGGCAACGCGTCGTCGACGGCGCGATGAGCGTCGGTGCGTTCGTTGCCTATCTCACGCTATTCGTCCGCTTTGCAGAGCGCGGTTTTCGAATCCCGCAGATGGTCAATTCAATTCAGAGCGGGGGCGCCGCGTACGTCCGGCTCGAATCGATGTTGGCGCCGGCTCTCGCCGTTGCGCATGAGCCGAGGTTCTCATCCTTCAAGTCGGAGCATGTAGCTGGAGTTAATCAGCGCCCGACCGCCATCATGCGGAATCACTCAGGACCTATAGGCGCTTGGCTGAATAACGTCACGTTCAGCTACCCGGGTGCCACGCGTCCCGCCTTGGTGGATCTCTCATTTGAGATCGCGCCGGGAAGCATCGTCGCCGTGACGGGTGCGGTTGGATCAGGGAAGAGCGCTTTCGCGCGCGCGCTCATCGGCACCTACCCGGTCGAATCGGGGCAGGTGTGTCTGAGGGCGGCCGACGGCTCGGCAGTCAATTACGCGCCGGGAGTAATCGGTTACCTGCCACAAGACCCGCATCTTTTCTCCGGTTCGATCCGCGACAACGTCCTCCTCTCGGCGCCGGCCGCTTGCTCCGCATTCGCCGCGCGAGCAGTGCGTGTCGCGGCCCTAGACGCAGACGTCGCCCAGTTCCCGGCCGGACTCGACACACAGATCGGCGAGCTTGGTGTGCGCATTTCTGGCGGCCAGCGGCAGCGCCTAGGCCTTGCGCGTGCAATCGCGGCTTATGCGCCGCGCCCTCCTGGCCTGCTCGTGCTGGACGATCCCTTCTCTGCTGTTGACGTCGAGACGGAGGCGCGCATCGTAGAAGCGCTTCGCGACGCGTTCGGGTCGCAACGACCGCTGCACGAACGTCTAACGATCGTGCTTTGCTCGCAGCGCTTGGCCGCGTTCCCGCGGGCCGATCGCGTCATCGTCCTGGAAAACGGCAGGATCGAAGAACACGGCACCCATCATGAGCTCGTGGCGCGGCAGGGCCTTTACGCACGTATCTATTGCGCACAGGCGCGCACGGACCGCGTCGTCGAGCAGGCGGGAACATGACCCTCGCTGCGGCAGGTGCCTCAGCACCGCGCTCACGCTTCGGCAATCAACTCGGCGGGTTAATCCGGCCGTGGAAGCATATGCTTTTCGTGATCGCGCTCCTCGTGCTGGCTGGCGCCCTTATCGAGCTGCTCCCTCCCCTGCTTATAAGGCGGATCGTTGACGATCACCTGGTGGCCGGGAAAACGGACGGTTTGCTCACGCTCGCTTTTCTCTACCTCGGCGCAATAACGTTCGGCCAGGGGCTCTCGTTCGGCTCGGGATATCTTGCGGCAACCGTGGCGCAGCGCGTGCTGTGCGACCTGCGCGTGCGATTGTTCGATCACCTACAGCGTCTCCCCGCGGCCTACTTCGACAAAACACCGCTAGGCGACGCAATCAGCCGTTGCACCGCCGATGTCGAGACGCTCGACACCCTGTTCACTCGCGGCGTCGCGACGTTAATATCAAATCTTTTCCGCTTAATCACGATTGCCGCGGCGATGATTATCTTGAGCCCGGTGCTGTCGCTTGCGGCCGCAGTCTCGCTACCGCCGCTCGTCGTTCTCACGCGCTACTTTCAGGTGCGTATCCGCGACGCGGAGCGGGAAGGCCGAAAAGCCGTGGCTGAAATGAACACGCACCTCCAGGAAACGCTGCGGGGCGTCGAGGTCATCCAGGCCTTCAAGCGCGAGGCCACGTTCGTCGCCCGTTTCCGACAGGTGCTCCAGCGGGTGGTGCACGTGGGCAACCGCTCTACGGTCTACGCGTCCCTCTACCCGCCCCTCACGGCGCTCATGACCTACAGCGCAATCGCGTTTCTATTGTGGGCCGGTACACGCGAGGCGTTCGCGGCATTCGACATTTCGATCGGTACGCTGACCGCGTTCGCGCTGCTGCTGCAGCGCTTTTTCACGCCGGTCACAGCCTTAGGAGATGAATGGCACACCGTGCAGGGCGCACTATCGGGCGCCGAACGCATCTTTGAAGTGCTGTCGCTCCCCGCAGATGAGCCGCGCTCAGCCGCGCCGGGATCAAAGCGGGACGATGGCATCCGCTGTGAGGATGTCGTATTCGGGTATGCCCTTGGAGCACCGATTCTGCACGGCATTACCTTCACTGTGACCCCCGGTGAGCACGTGGCACTGGTGGGCCGCACGGGAGCCGGAAAGACGAGCATTCTGCATCTGCTCGCGGGCCTTTATGAACCTTGCCGCGGCACAGTTCGCATTGCCGGACGCAACCCCCGCGCGTTGTCCGAGGGCGAGAAACGGCGCGTCTTCGGAATCGTGCCTCAGGCCTCGCACCTCTTCAGCGGCACCGTCATGGAAAATCTGACGCTTAAGGATTCGACGATCGCGGCGCGGGCTGTATTCGAGTCTGCCGAGACGACGGGTGCCGACGCGTTCATCCGCTGCCTGCCTAAGGGCTATGACACAGTGTTGCGAGGCGCAGGCGGAGGTCCGGGGCTGCAATTGTCCGCCGGCCAGGAGCAGTTGCTAGCACTCACCCGAGCCTTGGTCTCGCAACCCTCTGTTCTGTTGTTCGACGAAGCCACATCATTCGTCGACAGCGCGACTGAGGCGGCACTACATGACGCGTTGCGCTCGACCGCGCTGAATCGTGGCGCGGCGGTATTGACGGTCGCACACCGACTGGCGACGGCCAGAGAGGCGCATCGCGTCCTCGTCATCGACCGCGGCCGTATTGTTGAGGATGGCGCACCGGCGGAGCTCGTTGCACGCGGCGGGCGCTTTGCTGCGCTGCTCGACTTAGAGGCGGCGGGCTGGGATTGGCAGGCGCAAGCCTAAGGACGTTTACATGAGCATGCTCAAAGAGTGCTACCTGCAGCCCCATGCGCCGGACCCGGTTCTGACGGAGGCCGAGGTGCTTCGCTGCGTGCGCCGTTTCGTGCCAACCGCGAAAGCGATGACGCGCGTTGATGAATCGGGGGGCGAGGCGCGGACCTACATCGTAGATGAGGCAATCGTGCTCAAAGTACAGCGGCCACAGCAGGTGCGCGTCGGCACCAGCCTCGCCCGCGAAGTTTTTTTTCTCAACCAGCTGGCGGCGGCCGCGCCCGAGCTGCCCGTGCCGCGCGTCCTCGGCTATGACCGCGAGACCAACTTGTTGGAATACAACGTCCAGACGCGCATGCCGGGGGTGCCTTACGCCCAGGCCGCTCTGACGCCCGACGCGCGACACGAGGTCATCTTCAGCGTCGGACAGTTACTGCGCCGCCTCCACGCTATCCCGCAGCAACCGTTTCACGACAGCGCTCATTTCCCCACAGATCGCACGCCGGCCGACTTCAAGAGGCGGCTGTCCGAATATTTCGACGTGGTCAGCAGGCGCCTTGAAAAGACTGGGCGGGCGTGGCCGCTGGACATTCCGTTTGAGACTGTGCGAGAACGCGCATTGGCGGCGCTGCCCAAATCGGAAGAGTTCGTGGCTTTGCACTCCAATCCCGGCCCGCCTCACACCTTTGTTGACCCGAGCACCGGACGCTTCGAGGGCCTAATTGATTTTGGCGACGCTTACATCAGTCACCCTGCTTTGGATCTGTGGCGCTGGCGCCGGCCCAACGAACGCGCGGCCGTGCTGGCTGGCTATACCGCCGACGCGCCTGTAAGCGACGACTTCATGTCGACGTGGAAAGCCGTGACGGTCGCCGCCTCCGCCGTCCTCCTGGCTTTTTCCGCGGACCGCACGGACGAAGTGACAACAGATTTACGACAGTGCTTGAGCGAGTTGTGATCAAAATGACAGGAGATTCAAACCGGTTCATCCGACACATGACAGGAGTCTCACCATGACGAGTTCTCCGCTCCGAATCGCGATTCTTGATCGCGGGGATCGCGAGGCCAGACGCAGGTCCGCTCCGGAAGAGAGCCGATTCCTGCCGCTGTTTCGCGCGCTATCAGATCTCGGTGTGCAGGCCGAAAGAGCGGTTTACGACGAAGCATTCGCCGATGACGTGCGTCGGCAGCTCATGGGCGCCGACGGTGTGCTCGTCTGGGTCAATCCTTTACAGGATGGACGCGATCGGTCGTTGCTCGACGCTATCCTGCGCGAAGTCGCCGCCGCGGGAGTCTTCGTGAGCGGTCATCCGGACGTGATCGCAAAGCTCGCGACGAAGGAGGTGCTCTACACGACTCGCGACCTCGGATGGGGCTCGGACACCCACCTGTACCGGAGCGTGGCGCAGATGCGGGACGAGCTGCGGGCGCGGCTGGCCAACGGCGCCCGCGTGCTCAAGCAGCTCCGCGGCAATGGCGGCAGCGGCGTCTGGAAGGTCGAGCTCGAGGACAAAGGCGAAACCATCGTGCGCGTCCGGCATGCCGAGCGAGGAGCCGCCGAAGAGCGCATGACCGTGGATGGCTTTTGCCGGCGCTGCGAGCCGTACTTCGAGCGCGGCGGCGGAATGCTCGACCAGGAATATCAGACGCGCTTGACGGAGGGCATGGTCCGCTGCTATCTCGTGCACGGCCGCGTGGAAGGATTCGGACTGCAAACGATCAATGCGCTGTACCCGCCGCCGCCGGGCGAACCGGTCGAGGCGGCGCCCCGCACGACCAAGCGCACGTATCACCCGCCGACACTGCCGGGCTACCAGTTACTCAAGCAGCAGCTCGAAGAACAATGGGTGCCGGCGCTGCAGCAGCGCTTCGGCATCGCGACCGCCGGCTTGCCTCTACTGTGGGACTGCGATTTTCTGCTGGGGCCCAAGACAGCGTCCGGCGCGGACACCTACGTGCTCTGCGAGATCAACGCGAGCAGCGTCTCGCCGTTCCCGGAATCGGCGATCGTTCCGATCGCGCGTGCCGCGGTGGAGAGCGGGCGGTTGCGGGCGGGACGAAGCTAGCTGCACAACTCGCCATAACACGCGATGATCACGCAATGCCAGCCTTCGCGCGACCCGGGCGTCGATTGACAGCGGACGCAGACGGGCCTAGATTTTCGACGTCGGGGTTAATGCAGACACCCCGTTAGACGACAACGTCCAAGCCTCTGCGCTCGTCGTTATGCATAGGAGAGCGCGCTATGGACGTGCAACAGCAAGTTTCCCAATCCTCACAGGATTTCACGGCCCCCGGTGCCGTTACGGTTCGGCCGTTCCTGCTCAAGCCGCAATGGTTGAACGGTCTATCGGAGCAGCTCGTCGTGCGGCATTACGTGGATCACTACGGAAGAGCACTGCGGCGGCTGAATGCAATTCGAGCCCGACTAGCGAGCGTAGACGGAACGCACGCGTCGGCATTCGCAAACGCCGATTTAAAGCGGGAAGAACTGACCACCGCAACGTCAGTCATGCTGCACGAGATTTATTTCGAATCGCTCGGCGGATACGGTGACAATCCACCGACCGGGAATGAAGAGCCGCCCGCGGAGCTCGCGCAGGCGCTGGAGCGTGACTTCGGCAGCGTTGCCGCGTGGCGCGCCAACTTTGCCGCGATGGGCAAGGCACTCGCCGACGGCTCGGGTTGGGTGATGCTCGCGTGGTCGCAGCGCTTGGGCCGTTTGGTCAACCATTCGGCAGTAGACGATGCGCACGGCCTGCCCGCCGCTACCCCGATCCTCGTGATCGACATGTATGAGCATGCGTACTCCGCTGATTTCGGCGGGGACGCAGCCGCGTACGTGGATCAGGTGATGGCAAACCTGAACTGGGAGCGGGTCGCCGCGCGGTATCGCTTGGCGATCGGCGAGGCCGCGGATGACAAGCTCTTCGTTCCGTATGGTGCGCCGGCGCAGGAAGAGGCGCGGATGTCGGTCGAGGAACTGAAGGCGGCGCTCGAGGCCGACGAGGCTCGGCGGCCGTTGCTTCTCGATGTTTGCTTGCCCAGAGACTTGCGACGACGCACGGACATGCTGGCAGGGGCCACGATGCACGCGCCCGCGGCGCTGCCGCGCTGGGTCGCCGATCTGCCGCGGAGCCGGCCGATCGCGGTGTATTGCATCTGCGGATTCCAGGTGAGCGGCAAGACCGTCACCGAGCTGCGACAACGCGGCTACGATGCTCGAGCGGTCGTCGGTGGAATCACTGCGTGGCACGCCATTGGCGGCCCGACGGTGCCGATGGATCTGTCTACTTATGAGAAAGACGGAGTCGGCTGAGCGAAGTCTGCAAAGTGCCGGGGTGGCTTGAGAGGAACGCGCGGCTCCTCGCAAGAACGCGTTGCTGCGCCGCTGAGCTCACACTAAGCCTCGCGTTGCAGGCGCTGAAGCAGTAAGCGGGCTACAACCGCGCTACGCACCGTTCTCGCAACCAAGTCATAACCCATCAATTTCGGACTCCACGTGCTACAGGCCCGAACCACGTTCGGGCCTTTTCCTTTCTGCAACGAAAGGCTAAGGGGCTCTGCCCCTGGACCCCTTGCAAGGGTGAAGCTTCGCCGCCCGACCGGGTGTCTCGGCTCCGCGCTAAGCCAGCATCAGCTTGTGCAGGCCGGCAATCCCCCTCCGTGTCGGTCGATCTGGCCGCCAGCGAGGCGCCGCCTACTCGAGTATCTCGCGCCGCCCTTGCGCCGCGGCCATCTGTATCCGATCGATCACGATCGCTATGAGCAACGCCACGGCGATGAGCAGCTCGCGGGGCTCATGCATGTCGGCCGCATTCGCCACGTCGAACGAAACAGCCAGCGCGCCGTGCACGCCCGAGGACGTCACGAGCGGGACGTAGGCGTTGAAGTCGAGCTCAACGTACTCGCCGCCGCTCATGACCAGGTCGACGATCGGCGCATCGGATCTCGTAGCCGCGGGGGAACCCTCCCCCGCCACAGCGTGCGGTTGTCCATCGACACCCCTGACGAATATCACCGCGCGGCCGTCGGTAGCCTGCGAGACGAAGTCCCTCGCGATGACCGACACCTGCATCGCGTCCGCTGCGCCAGCGAGCTTCCGCGCCATTCCGACCAGTGCAGTGGTCCGCACTTCATTATGCGACGCCGTCAGCGCTTGCTGTCGGAGGCTCCCGGTGAGATGCGCGATCACGAGCGCGCGCCGCGCGAAGCGCCGCCTTCGGCGTCGCGAATACCGCAGTCGCGGGTGATACAGTTAATTCGAGTCAAACCATGGAATTCGGGCCAGTCATTTGCCAGGCGCTTTTCCTCGACCGCTTCCGCCTCCACCGCTGGTATTGGCGTTTGGCGTGTTTGACGGTGTCAGATTGCTGCCGCGATCAACTGTTCGTGCGTCGCGCACTTTTTGATTCATACGGCTCGCTTCAGCTACGCGAGCGGCGTCCCTCTGCGCTTGTTGCTGCGCCGCTTGCCGCTCGGCAGTCTTAGCAGCCAACGCATTGATGTCGGCCGCATTCCCTTCTGCTTTTTTAGTAAGGTCATATTTTCGCCCGACTTCACGTGCGCCAGATGCTGCGCCATCGGTTTCTCTGCGTTGGCGAGCGTCCTCAGCTCGCTTGGCGGCGTCCGCTTCGATTCTCCTCGGGCGCCCCTCAGCCGCGGCGGCAGGCGGCGACGCACTGACGCCAGCGCAAAAAAGCGCTATAGCTGCGGCAAACGCCAGTTTCTCGAGCCAGAGCTCGTTTAACATAGTCATAATCCTTCATGCGCAGGAGGGCGATATGCCGACTCATCTACAGTCTACAACCCGAACCGCCCTCCTGTGCGTCACTTTCGCGATCGGGATTCACGGGTGTGGCAGACCCGAGCAAAGCGCCCAGACGACATCGACGACCGCGCCGGCAGCCGCTCCAATAGTGGTTGCGCCGCCCGCACCCCCTCCAGTCGATCCCGAAGTGGTGGCTAAGGCCGCGCTTCAGCGCTGCGATGAATTAGCTTCAGATCCCGGCGATCCTAATCGCTTTGCCCCGGGCGTCACAGAAGAGCGTTTCGCTCCGGGAGCAGCGATAGAGGCCTGCCAAGCTGCCGTACGTCTGAATAGTTCGGTGCCGCGCGCGAACTATGAACTTGGCAGGGCTTACTGGATCTCGCAGAAAGACTCACTGGGCCTCGACCAATTCGTACTGGCTGCCAAGTCGAACTATGCTCCCGCATTTAAAGCGATTGGTGACGCATATTTGCAGGGACGCGGCCTACCTAGTGGCGAGCAGCGTGACACGACGACGGCGATGAAGTGGTATGAACGCGGCAAGGCGGCAGGGCATGCCCTGAGTGAAAAAGCATTAGACGAGACAAAGAAGTATCTCGCGAGCATTACATTCGATCCGAATCTTTTCCAGAGCCCCGAGTCTATATCTCGACTTTATAACAACAATTATGCTGAGTCGAAGAATCCGGTTTGGCTTGCGCATTACACCCGATCGTTCGTCGAGACCTTGAACTCAGAAACGGTGCTGTTCATCAAACCCGAATGCAAACCGTTGATAACGAAGGTGGGGTTGATTGTCTTGGACGTGGCTCAGTTTGCTGCGTACATCAGAGCGTTGAATAGCGGCGATGATTTTGCTAAGGGGCTGCTGTCACATTTACTCCAAGACTTCGCAAAAGATGAAGGACATCGCGATGCGATCATCCTGATGAACAAGTATGGGTGCGATAACCCCGTGACACTAAAGATTGCGGACAATATCATTTTCACGACGAAGCAGTTTCGGTAGTTGGAGCCTTTCGTTACGTAATGGCACGGCTCACCACGCGTTACCGACGCGTGGCGCGATCCGATAGAGGCACCCGCCACGTTCTATCGCTATCATGCCGCCTCGAAACCGGCGAAATCCAACCGCTGGTCGAGAAGAGCCGGCGCGGGCTATTCAGAAGAATCGAATCGACCGCGCGCGCCGAAGCCGCCGTCGTGGCCTTCGCTCTGGAGTGCCCTGCGTAGGCGCAGGTATGCGTCCGCCTCCGAAGAACGCGGCGCCACACGTGCAGCCGCACGTGCAGCCAACGCCGCCGCCATCTGCACACCTTCGGCCTGACGGGAAGCCGTGGAATAACCCGCAGAGCGAGAAGAACTACGACAACGCGGTGAAGGAAGCCGAGAAGGCGAAGAAGGACGCTGACAAAGCGCAGGCGCGTTATGAGACTACGAAGAACATCGGCGGGGCAGCGTTGGGGGGCGCTGTCGCCGGTTCATACGCGGGTCCGGCAGGCACTGCAATGGGTGCGGCCGGGGGTGCTATTGGTGGCGCCGTGCAATCGCGTGTCAAGTAAGTCGGCCCGGGCACACAAAAGCCCCGCATTTGCGGGGCTTTTTACTTGTGCTTTATCGCGCGCGGGCAGGCTACGGCGCGGTCACTAATGTCGTGCGCGCATTCCGGACACTTGAGCAAAGACATAAAGTCTCCCCTAGAAAAGAAGGGCTCAACGGTGTGGCAGCCGACGCAATATGGTCGCCCCACCGCGGCTTGCGAGGCTGAGCGTGACCGTACCACGGCAGACGGCTTTAGCGCTACTTGGGGGGCTGGATAGGGGGCTAGAAACGAACGTCTAACAAAATATACAACAAATCAATAGGTTGTATATTATAGTGGCGGAGAGGGTGTCCCCTGGCGCGTGTTTCATGACGTTCCAAGACGTCCCAATTCTCGCCCTTTACGAGTGGCGATTGGTTCGGGAGTCTTGATCCGTCCCACCACGTCCCGCAGCATACCAAGCTGATTTGTGGGTTGATTTGTGGGTGCAGCTTGCCCGCTGCGACGGAGCCTTGCTCCGTCAGGCGGACATTCGAAGCATCGAGCTGGTGGGGCGACAACATGGCGCGTCAGCTGCAGAAATTATCGTTTAAAGCCGTCGAAAATAAATCGAAACCGGGCTGCTATGCCGATGGCGGCGGCCTGTATCTGCAGATCGGCCCGTCGGGCAATAAGAGCTGGCTCTTTCGCTACATGTTAAACCGACAGGCGCGCGAAATGGGCCTCGGCTCCATCGTTGCCGTGTCCTTGGCCCGCGCGCGCGAAAAGGCTGCTGATTGCCGCCGGCAGCTGGCAGAGCGGATTGATCCCATTGAAGCCCGCAACAACGCCCGCGCGCGGCAAGCGCTCGAAACGGCTCGGACCGTCAGTTTCGCCGAATGTGCTGAGTTATTCATCAAAGCGCATAAAGCGGATTGGAAGAATCCGAAGCACGTAGACCAGTGGCAAAACACCATCAGCACTTATTGCGAACCCGTATTTGGCGCGACGCCTGTCGAAAATGTCGATACAGCGCGAGTTTTGAAAGCGCTCGAGCCAATCTGGGCTGCCAAGCCGGAGACGGCGAGTCGCGTGCGCGGGCGCGTTGAGCGGGTGCTCGACTGGGCAAAAGCGCGAAGCTATCGCAATGGGGAAAATCCAGCACGCTGGCGGGGCCATCTCGACAAGTTGCTGCCTAAGCTCGAAAAGAAGAAGCGCGTAAAACACCACCCGGCACTGCCCTTCCGCGATATTGGAAGTTTTATGCTGAAGGTGCGCGCCGAGGAAGGGATCGCCGCGCGCGCGTTGGAGTTCTTGATCCTGACAGCGACTCGTACGATCGAGACGATCGGCACGCGATGGATCGAACTGGATCTTGATGCCGCAATGTGGGTAATTCCACCAGAACGGATGAAAGCACACAGGGAGCACCGGGTGCCGCTCTCCTCTTCGGCCATTCAGCTTTTGCACTCGCTCCACGCGCACCGCAGCGAGGATCAGGAGTTCGTATTCGCTGGCCTACCGGGTCATCATCTGTCCAACATGGCGTTGCTCGCGCTGCTCCGACGCATGAAGCGTGATGATGTGACAGTGCACGGCTTCCGCAGCACCTTCCGAGATTGGGCTTCGGAAACGACGAATTATCCTCACGAAGTTTGTGAGATGGCGCTCGCGCACACCGTAAGCAACGCAGTCGAAGCAGCATACCGTCGTGGCGATTTGTTCGAAAAACGGCGTCGTTTGATGGCTGAGTGGGCGAAGTACTGCGACGGTGGGAAAGTGAAGGGCGAAGTGGTGCCGCTTAGCCCCGGACGAACTCGCAAGGCAGCCGTGGTCTAGCGGACCACCTAAGTCCAGCCGATCTCCGCCAATACCGCCCTTCCCCGAGTTGCGTTTCCAGAATGACGGACTGTTAATCCGCAGGTCCCTGGTTCGAGCCCAGGTCGGGGAGCCAATTAAATCAGGCTTGTGTCTTTATTATCAGGTCTCGATCGTGCCGTCGTACGCGAGCCTGGTGCCCGTTGTGTGCCCGTTACACGCAGCCTAGCGGCGCAATCGGCGGCAGGCCGATTTATTCGTTACGCGAGCCGCAAGGTCGATTGGATAAGACCAAGTTGGTCTGGTCGGAACGACCACGGCGCGAACTATTATTGGCGTGCGCTCTGTTCGTCCATGCGGCATCCGCTTAGATCGCTTTTGAAGTGCGCACTCGCACACAGGCTTGCGGGACCGGCTCAGCGTGGTAATTGCCACTTTCGCGAAATCGCCCCTCATGTTCGTGCCATCAGATCGACTCGCATCGAAGTCTCCCCAATTCTGGCCCAAGGCTATTGACTTCTGATTTTTCTCAGCACAGTCAGCAGCCCGTTAACGCAAGAGTTACCCCGCCGTTTTGCGCAAGCAATTGCTCCTCACCTCTTTCTCGTTCCGCGAAATCCACCTCTGCAATTGTGCGGGGCAGCCTACCACGTGGATACGCCGCCGTTTACACGGCACACCGGCTTCAGGCGGTCCTTCCGGAGCGTTTCATACCGCACTACACCAGGAAGCTCGCGGAGCTTTCAGCCAAGTAGGGCGGGTAGCACACGGCTTTCAGCGTTTCGTCAGCCGCACTTTCCCGGACGGTGGATCGGGCGGGCGCCAGATGGCTATGCCACGTCGGGAGGATCCGCTTGGGCGGCGGCGAGGCTGAGCGCCAGCTCCACATTCGCTGCAGATAACGCCGCCGGGGGCACCGGACCGCTGAACCCGTGGCGTCGAGCCACCGCTGTACATTCGTCGAAGGTCGGATACACAGTGTCCGACCTCTCGACAATTAACCCGTCAGCGGCAAGCCGGCGCCAAGTCCAGCCGACGCCGGGTCGCATCACAAACGTCCACATATCGCTGCTCGATTATTGGCGTGCGCGCGAAGACTTCATCGGCGGTGGCCGAGGTTCGCACGCGCCGAGTATAGGCGACAGGAATCACCTGTACTGTACGCTATGGCGCATAGGCTCCGCCGCACAGGCGTTGAGAACTCCGCCACGCTGGCGCGAACTTGCGGAGTACACGGACGCCGATAGCAGCGTCGTGGGCGATGCCGACGGCCGTTACGGCCGCAGCACTAGGACGCTTTGGCGCCCTCTTCGATAGCGGCCTCGATGGCGCTCTTAACCGCGCGAGAAATACGCTCACCGGTGACACCCTTCATTTCCCGCAGGGTGCCGCTGTACCTCGAATTTTTGACGCCGCGGCGGGTGACTGTGCAATTCCACAGCCACGTGCCCTGCAGGCGCGTCCAAGAGGCATCGTAAATATACGTGATGCGACCGTCACCCTTGTTCATGTAGGTGGCGGTGCAGTCGCCATGGATGCACTCCGCCATCTCGAGCGCCCTGGTGCTGATGCGCCCAGCCTCGCTGGACCCGTAACGGATAAGTGCCATGCTTCCACTGGGCAAGGCTCATGGCGCCAGGTATCACGATGCGAACCATATGGATCATAACCAGGA
>JAQGNC010000637.1 GCA_028292065.1 Betaproteobacteria bacterium | reverse complement strand
AGCGCGGCGTTCTGCTGCGTCACCTGGTCCATCTGCATCACCGCCTGGTTCACCTGCTCGATGCCGGCGCTCTGCTCGTGCGCCGCCGCCGTGATCTCGGCCATGATGCCGGTCACGCGCTGCACCGAGGCGACGACCTCGCCCATGGTCTTGCCCGCGTCGTCCACCAGACGCGTACCGGCTTCGACCTTGTTCACCGAATCCGAGATGAGCTCCTTGATCTCTTTCGCGGCGCCGGCCGAGCGCTGCGCCAGGGTGCGCACTTCGGAGGCGACCACCGCGAAGCCCCTGCCCTGCTCGCCGGCGCGCGCCGCCTCGACCGCGGCGTTGAGCGCGAGGATGTTCGTCTGGAAAGCGATGCCGTCGATGACGCTGATGATGTCCGCGATCTTCTTCGAGGCGTCGTTGATCGAGGACATGGTCTGCACGACCTCTCCGACGACGCGGCCGCCTTTGACCGCGACTTCGGAAGCGCTCGCGGCGAGCGCGTTCGCCTGCTTCGCGTTCTCCGCGTTCTGCTTGACCGTGCTCGCGAGCTCTTCCATCGAGGAAGCGGTCTCTTCGAGGCTCGACGCCTGCTCTTCGGTGCGCTGCGAGAGGTCGGCGTTGCCCGAGGCGATCTGCTGGCTGCCGGTCGAGATCGAGTCGACGCCGGTGCGCACCTTGCCCACGAGGCTCGCGAGGTTCTCGTTCATGCGCTCGAGCGCCTTCAGCAGTTGCCCGAACTCGTTGGTCGAGTCGGTCGCGATCGTGCTGGTGAGGTCCCCCGCGGCGACCGCGTTCGCAAGCGCCACGGCTTGCTGCATCGGGCGAACGATGGCGCGGACCAGGAAAAAGCCCAGCACGGCGCCCATCAGGAGCGCGAGCGCGATCATTGCGCCGGCGGTTGCACGCAGCGTCGAATACCGCGTCACCGCCCCCTCGTATTCTTCCTTCGCCACGTCGAGCTGCAACTGGATGAGCGCTTCGATGCCGGCGCGCACGGGCGCGTTCAGCTCGAGGGCGCGGCCCTGGTAGATCGCTTTCGCGGCCTCGACATTGCCGTCACGAAGCGCCGCGACCATGGGTTCCTGGGCTTCCCTGGCCATTTTCGCGCGGTCGTCGGCGAGCTTGTCCGAGAGCTTCTTTTCCGCCGGTGTCAGATAGGTCGCGACGTAGGACGCCCACAGCTTGTTGATCGTCTCGGTGTTGGCCTGGATCTTGACCGCGTTCTGTTTCGCGACTTCGGGGCGCCCGTCGATAATCGCGCTGGCGACCTGCAAGCGGCTCACGTTGAGCAGCCTGTCGATCGCTGCGAGCTGCTGCAGCGGCACCGTGCGGTCTTCGTAGACTGTCTTCAATCCGTCGTTGCTGCGCTGCATGCCGAAAAGACCGAGGCCGCCGACGACCAGCATCAGCACCGACAGCAATGCGATGACGCTGACCAGCCGCGTCTTGATCGAGATGTTGCTGAACATGTGAATAGTCCTGAAATAGTGGTGCAATGCGTTTCAACGGACGCCGCACGCACGCCGGGTCCGCGCACTCTGCGCGTGGCCCGCCGGGTGCAGCGCTATGCTGGTGACTTAAGCGGCGAGGCGCTCATCGCTGCGCGCGAGGCCGCCGAGCGCGCCCGCGTCGAGGATCAGCGCGACCCGCCCGTCGCCCATGATCGTGGCGCCGGCGACACCCGGAACCCGGCGATAGTTGGTCTCGAGGCTCTTGATGACGACCTGGTGCTCGCCGAGCAGCGCGTCGACGAAGAGGGCGCTTCTCACGCCGTCGGAATCGAGGATCACCGTGATGCCCTTGGACGGGTCGGTGACCTGCGGCTCGATGTTGAACACTTCGTGCAGCGCGATCAGCGGCAGGTAATCGCCTCTGACGTGCACCGTGCGCCCGCGTCCTGCGATCGTCTTGATGTCGGCGGCCGCGGGCTGCAGCGATTCGGAAATATAGGTGAGCGGAATGATGAAGGTCTCCTGCCCGACCGCGACCGACAGGCCGTCGAGGATCGCGAGCGTGAGCGGCAGGCGGATCGTGATGCGGGTGCCGTGTCCTGCGGCGGAGTCGATCTCGACGCTGCCGCCCATTTCGCGGATGTTGCGCCGAACGACGTCCATGCCGACACCGCGCCCGGAGACGTCGGTGATCTTCTCTGCGGTCGAAAATCCCGCTTCGAATATGAGCGCATAGACTTCCTGGTCCGACATGCTCTCCGACACGCTCATGCCGCCCTCGAGTGCCTTGGCGAGGATGCGGCTGCGATTGAGCCCCGCGCCGTCGTCGGTCACTTCGACGTAGATGTTCCCGCCCTGCTGGAAAGCGCGCAGCGTGAGGGTGCCGTGACGCGGCTTGCCGGCGGCGAGACGCTCATCGGGTGTTTCGATGCCGTGGTCGAGGCTGTTGCGAACCAGGTGCGTGAGCGGATCGGCGAGCTTTTCGATCAGCCCTTTGTCGAGCTCGGTCGTCTCGCCTTCGGTCTTCAGCTCGACTTCCTTGCCGAGCTTGCCCGCGGTGTCGCGGACCACGCGCGGGAAGCGGCTGAATACGAACGACATCGGCATCATGCGGATCGACATGACCGATTCCTGCAGGTCGCGCGTGTTGCGCTCGAGCTGGGCGAGGCCGGCGACCAGCTTTTCGTGCACGACTGGATCGAGCGACTCGCCGCTTTGCGCGAGCATCGCCTGGGTGATGACGAGCTCGCCCACGAGGTTGATGAGCGCGTCGACCTTGTCCACGCCCACACGGATCGTCGACGCCTCGGCCTGGGCGGCGGCCACAGGCTTGTCGGCAGCGCGCGCCGCGGGGCGCAGCGCTTCGACTTTGCCGGAGACGGGCGCTTCGGGTTTGACCGCTGGCGCGACGTCAGCCTGCGGCGCGGCTTCGACCGCGGCGGCGCTCACAGGCGTGTCGAAGAAGCCATAGCCCTGATCGGCTTCGGTACTCACGACGGTATCGAAGAAACCGTAGCCGGGGTCCGCGGTCGCTGGCGCGGGCGCGGGGGCCTGCGCGTCAGCGGTCGGCTCGTCGGCGAAGAAACCGTAACCGGCGTCTGCGGGCGCCGCCGCAGCTTCGGCGGCATACAGCCGCTGCAGGCGCGCAATCACCCCGGCCGCCGCATCGACGGGGCTCGCCCCGCCGCTGCGATGGCCGTCGAGCTGCGACTTGATGACGTCGCGCGCTTCGAGGAAAGCGTCGATCATCGCGCTCGTGACCGCGAGCTCGTGCTTGCGCAGGCGGTCGAGCAGGGTCTCGAGCTCGTGCGTGACTCCGGTCATGTCGTTGAAGCCGAAGGTGCCGCTGCTGCCCTTGATCGAATGCGCAGCGCGGAAAATCGCGTTCAGGCCGTCGTCGGACGGCGCGGCAAGGTCGAGCCCGAGCAGCAGGTGCTCCATCGTCGCGAGGTGCTCTTCGGCTTCGTCGAAGAACGCCTGGTAG
>JAQGNC010000624.1 GCA_028292065.1 Betaproteobacteria bacterium | reverse complement strand
GGGGCCGCACGCGTGTCGTGTCGGGCGCACACCGTTACAGCGGCCGTTGCCGCTCGAGCTCATCGAGCACGGTCGCACGCGCCGGCTCCTCGCGCGCACCGGCCGCCGTCACCGCCGCCTCCGCGGGCGCTTCCGCACTGTACACCACCACGCGATTGCGTCCTGCGGCTTTCGCCTGGTATAGCGCCGCGTCGGCGGCGCGGATCAGGGTCTCGACATCAGAACCGTGATCGGGAAATACCGCCACGCCGAGCGACGCGGTCACGCTGCCGAGGCAGCGGCCCTGGTGCCGCAGGTCGAGCCTGGCGAGCGCCGCGCGCATCAGCTCGGCGCGCTCGCGGGCGCCGGGCAGCCCCGCGTTGTTCAGCAGCACGACGAACTCCTCCCCGCCGTAGCGCCACGCGAGATCGCTCGCGCGAATGTTGTCCTTGAGCGTGCCCGCGATCTCCTTGAGCGCGAGGTCGCCGGCGTCGTGGCCGAAAGTGTCGTTGAGGCGCTTGAAGTGATCGGCGTCCACCACGATGAGCGCGAACGGTTCGCCGCGGCGCTTCGCCCGCGCGAGCTCGAGCGGCAGGTGCTGCTGCAGATGGCGGCGGTTGCCGAGCCCGGTCAGCGCGTCGCTCGTCGCCTGGTGCACGAGCCTGCCCATCGCGTGCTGGAGCTGCGCATCGCGCTCCTGCAGCGCGGCAGCCATGTCGTCGAGCGCGCCGCCGATCTGGCTCAGCTCTTCGTTGCGCGGACGCATGCCGGTGCGCGCGGTCAGATCGCCCGAGCTCACGCGCCGCGCCGTTTCGAGCAGGGTGCGGATGTGGCGCAGCACGAAGCGCTCGGCGCTGTAGCGTCCGACGACGATCAGCAACACGGTCGCGACCAGGATTCCGGCGAGATCGCGGGCGAGCTCGGCATCGGCGTGCTGGAAAACGAGCGCTTTGGGAACGCTGATCGAAACCTTGAGCGCAACCGATCCGTCGGAGTTGTTCACGACGGGTTCGCTCGCGAAGATCCGCGTGACGCCGTCGGCGCCGGGGCCTTCGAAAAGCCCCGGACCCGGAGCCATGAGCGCCGCGTGCACGGTGGGCGAGCGCACCTTGATGCCGACGCGCCCTTCGTCGGGGGGCTGCCGCGCGACGATCGTTCCATTGGCGTCGAGCAGGATGAGCACGCCCTGCGGCGGCAGCGGCAGCGCGGCGACGCTCGCGTGGAATTCATCGAGGTCGAGCGCGAGGAACGCCACGCCGGCGAGCGCGCCGTTCTTCATGATCGGAAATCCGAAGTTGAGGCCGGCGCGCCGCGAGGAGCGGCCGACCTGATAGTCGCCGATCGAGAACTGGCGCGTTTGTCGGACCAGGCGCAGGTATAGCCGGTCGCGCATGCTGCCGGTCGCCGCGGTGCCTAAGCCATTGCAGAACGTCTCGCCCGACGGGGCGATCACACCCATGTTGTGAAATTTGCTGCCGCTGTGCTCGAGCATTTCGGCGAAGTGGGCATGGCACACCGCCGGGTCGTGAGGCAGCGCGGCGGCCAGTTGCGCGACCGCCGCCAGGGTGTCTCTGGCGCCTTCGACGACCTGCTGGTGATGGCGTGCGGCAAGCTGGACGAGCAGGCGCAAGTGCCCCGTGGCCTCGGCTTCGGCATAGGCCCGCTGCTCGAAAGCACCGTACACGGTGAGCCCGAGCATGGGCAGCACCGCCATGACAATGACGAGCACCAGCCGGTTGGGGGCGCTGACGTTCCTGAGCATCGTGGGGCAGGCCGCGCGGCCCGGGGCGCACGCGATACAGGGGAAATGGACAGCGCGGCATCCTGCAGCGAACGGCCGGCGCTGTCTGTCGGGAGACCCGGACAGCCGCCGTTTGGGGACACCCGGTCAGTGGTTCGGCTTGCCGCGCCCTGTGATCTCCTGCAATTCGTCGATACGCTTGGACGCCTCCGCCTTGGTGAGGCTTTCGTCGAACTCGACTTTCGCTTCCTCGGAGAGCGTCGTCAGATACGACTTTTGCGCACCGGTCATCGGCTCGTCGCCGGTGGTCCAGTCGTCAGGGTCTTTCTCCATGTTGCTGCGGTCGGCTTGCTGCTGGGTCTGCTTGTCGGTCATGTGAGCCTCCTTTGCGTCGGGTATACTGTATGGGAATACAGGAATCGTGCCCAGTGCGCCCGTGAGCGCAAGGCAGCGGCCACACTGCCCACGGCCCACTGTCGCCTGCACATTGAGCACGCTCCTTGCAGTAACAAACCGCAGCACGCATCATCCGCCGTGATTCAGCACGCGGCGCGCTCAGACAACACGTCTGCACAAAAATACCAACCCGCGGCGATTCGCTCGCCGGAATACCCGGCGAGCGGAGGTGTTGTCCGTAGACGGGGGACAGGCCATGAGCATTCGCAACGGAATCGTGTTCGTCGTGGACGACGATCGGTCGGTACGCGAAGCGTTGAGCAGTCTCATTCGCGCCGTGGGCCGCCACGTGGAGACCTTCTCGAGCGCGGTCGAATTCATGCGCTACGACCGGCCCGACGCGCCCGCGTGTCTCGTGCTCGACGTGCGCATGCCCGGCCTGAGCGGGCTCGAGCTGCAGACCGAGATCTCGCGCAGCGGGCGCCCTCTGCCCATCATTTTCGTGACCGGCCACGGCGACGTGCCGATGTCGGTGCGCGCGATGAAAGCGGGCGCGGCCGAATTCCTCCAGAAGCCTTTCCGCGACAGCGATCTCGTGGAGGCGATAGAGCACGCGCTCGTCGCCGACGATAGCGCACGCGAAGGCAGGGCCGAGATGGCGGCGCTGCGCCGCCGCTACGAGTCGCTCACCGTGCGCGAGCGCGAAGTCATGGCTCTTGTCGCGAAAGGCCT
Organism: Betaproteobacteria bacterium; assembly: GCA_028292065.1. Taxonomy (GTDB): domain Bacteria; phylum Pseudomonadota; class Gammaproteobacteria; order Burkholderiales; family SG8-41; genus JAQGMV01. Next base: position 3,522 of record JAQGNC010000624.1, on the reverse strand, counting down.
GTTGAACAAGCAGACCGCCGACGAGCTCAACATCGCCGAGATCACGGTGAAAGTACACCGCCGCCACATCATGCAGAAGATGCAGGCCCGATCCGCCGCCGCCCTGGTCCTGATGGCGCAGAAACTGCGTGGCGACGCCTGAGGCGCACAGCGTTTCCACATGGCGGTCATGGCGTCCATGCCCGATTGCACCAACGGTCAATTGTTCGTGACCCGACGCGCGCCTATCCTCGAACGTCCGCACGAACGCCGGGCGGAACACGAGGAGCGGAAAAATGGATGCGCCATCGGCTTTACCGCTGGAACCTGCCGCCGGATACACGCCGGCTGAAGCTTCGCACCCGCCTTCGAGCGCCGCGTGCGCGGTCATGAGCGTGGCATACTTTCGGGACGCAGCCGCGGCGTCGGCGGGCCACGGCCGCGACGCCATTGAGATCCTGGTCGCCGCCGGTCAGCCGCTTTTTTACATGTCATATCGCGCGTCGGCGGCCGACAGCAAGGTCACCGCAATTGCCGCCGCGCAGCGCGACGGCTGCCGCGCCGACGCCGTCGTCATCACGCTCGATCGCATCTATTTCGAGCATCGCTCGCGCCTCGCGCTGGGCAAGGCGGTGCCGAAAGTCCCCGCCGCCTACTCGGCCGCGGATCCTTTCGTGCGCGAGATCGGAAACACCCTGCTCGGCGATTTCCGCGCGGGCCACATTCCACTCGGCGCATACCTCGAGTCTCTCGCCGGCGTCCTTGCGGTGCACCTTGCCGCGCATCACTGCGAGTTCCAGGCGCCGACGTCCGAATCGGTGGGTCTGCCGCGCCACAAGCTCAACCGCGTGCTCGCTTTCATCGCCGAGAACATCGCCGAGCCGGTGCACATCCGCGATCTCGCGGCGATGGTGCACATGAGCCTTCACCACTTCGCGCGCATGTTCAAACATGCCGCGGGCATGCCGCCGCATCTGTACATCACGCTCGAGCGCATCCAGCTCGCCAAGGCGCTCCTGAGCGACACCGACCTGCCGCTGGTCGAAGTCGCGGGGAGCGTCGGCTTCCAGACACAAGGCCATTTCACCGCGGTGTTTCATCGTTATGCGGGAATCACGCCGCGCGCTTTCAGGCTGTGCTCGCGGGCGGCGCAGGAGAACGCGCGGCCTCGCGCTGCCGCTCGCCTCGACCTCGGCGCGCGAGTGCGCAAGGAACCCGACGACGGCGCGTGCGCGCGCGCATAAAAAGGAGACGCGGTGGCTGAGAGCGGGCTGGACAAACGGTACGTCGAATTCAAGGAGAACTGGGCGACGCTCTCGATCTACGAGCGCTTCGAGCAGGTGATCGCGCTGCTCGTGACGTGGCTGGTCGCCCTCATCATCGTCATCGCGGCATGGGAGCTCGCGAAGCAGGTCGTCGTGCTCATCGGCAGCGGCGTTCTCGACCCGCTCGACTACCAGTCGTTCCAGATGATCTTCGGCGAGATCATGATCGTGCTGATCGCGCTCGAATTCAAGCATTCGATCATCCGGGTCGCGACGCAGCGGCGCAGCATCATCCAGGTCAGGACGGTCCTCCTGATCGCGCTGCTCGCGGTGTCGCGCAAGTTCATCATCCTCGACAACGAGGCGACGCCTGCGCACATCTTCGCTCTGGCTGCGGTCGTGGTGTCGCTCGCCGCTGCGTACTGGCTCGTGCGCGACCGCGATCTGCGGCAGGAGGTGAGGCGTGAGGCGTGAGGCGTGAGGCGTGAGGCGTGAGGCGTGAGGCGTGAGGCGTGAGGCGTGAGGCGTGAGGCGTGAGGCGTGAGGCGTGAGGCGTGAGGAATGATGTATGCAGGCTCGGGTATGCGTGAAGGTCACGCGAGCGGCGTGGCCGTGCGATGACGTGGAATCGCCGCGAACGAGCGCGTGCGGCATTCCGCATTCATCATCAACCCAGAAGGAGTAATGCAATGGACCAGCTACTTTTACGTTCGTGGTGGATGCTTGCTCTGCGCGGCGCCGCAGCCGTGCTGTTCGGGGTGCTGGCGCTGATCTGGCCCGGCATGACCCTCCTCGTGCTGGTCGCGCTGTTCGCGGCGTACGCCCTCGTCGCCGGCGCGGTCTCGATCTACGGCGCGGTAAAAAACCGCAACGCCGACACCGGCTGGTGGCTGGTTCTGTTGCTGGGCGTGGTCAGCGTCGCCGCGGGAGTGATCGCGGTGGTCAATCCCGGGATCACCGCGCTCGTCCTCGTGCTGCTGATGGGCGCCAACGCGCTGGTGACCGGCGTGCTCGACATCGTCGTCGCGATACGGCTGCGCAAGCGCATCGAGCGCGAATGGCTGCTCGTGCTCGCAGGCGTGGTGTCTATCGTTTTCGGCCTGCTCGTGTTCCTGTCCCCCGCGGCCGGGGCGCTCGCACTGGTGTGGATGGTCAGCTTTTACGCGACGCTCACCGGCGTGCTCCTGCTGACGCTGGCGTTTCGCGCGCGCAAGTGGGCGCGGCGTGCGACCCCGGGGGACGTGGCGAGCGGGATGCCGCGGCAGCCCGCGACCTGACACGACAGCACCAACTCCAATCAGGAGAGTGACTCATGGCTACCCGAAAGCTGGACAAGGAAAAGTGGCGTACCTTCTTCGATCGCGTGTCCGCGGGTTTGCTGGGCATGCGTGCGGAGATCGAAGTCGATTCGCTCGAGCTCGGGGCGCAGATCGAAGCGGAGTGGCTGCCCGTGCTCGGCATCACCTACGACCCGAAGGGCGACATCCTGGAGATCGCGCTGGAGGGAGTGGACCACCTCATCCACAAGCCGCGCGAGATCCAAGTCGATGAAGGAATCGGCGGCCTCGAAAGCCTGCTCGTCGTCGACGGCGACGGCGTCAAGCAGATCGTGAAGCTGCGCGAGCCGCTGATGCTGCCGTCGCCGGCTGCGTCAGCTTCGTAGCAGCGCCGGGGCGCTCGCCTTGACAGCGGGCGCCGCGTTGCCGGCGTAGAGCCGTTCCATTTCGCGCCTCACGCGAAACGCTTCGGTGTCGGGCGCCGCGACGTCGTTCCAGGTGATCGCGTGTCCCCTGGCGACGTTACGCGTGAGCGGCACTCGATGCGCGAGCCCGATCGGCAGGCCGCCGATGCGCAGCGAATCGGACGCGGGCATCAGCCTCCCGTACACGGTGTAGCCGCCTTCGCCGTCGAGCGTCTCGCCGGCGGTCAGGTCGCGTTTGGCGATCGCCACGACGTCGCCGCGAAAATCGTTCGGCGCGCCGGTCGCTTCCCCCCGCAGGCCCGCACTCGCCGCCGATATCCCGAGCTCCAGGCCGATGAGGTGATAAGGCTTGTACATCGCGCTGTAGTTGCCGCTGTCGTCGGTGACGAGGCCGTATTCGGCAAAGCAGCGGCGCACGTATTCGCTGTCGGCCGCGAAAGTGACGTACACGCCCCAGCGCAGGTCGCGAAAGACCGGCTTGCCGTCGCGCGCCAGGCTGGACACGACTTCGACCTGCCCGCGGTGCTCGAGCACGCCGCCGTCGGCGCGCGGCTTGAGCACGTGCGGCAGGTCATC
>JAQGNC010000600.1 GCA_028292065.1 Betaproteobacteria bacterium | reverse complement strand
ACCAAGTACGGCGGCAACATGGGCACCGAAGGCTCGGTGTCGTTCCTCTTCAAGCATTGCGGCCAGATGCTCTTCGCGCCTGGAACCGACGAAGACAAGCTGATGGAAGCCGCGCTCGAAGCGGGCGCAGACGACGTCATCACGAACGACGACGGCAGCCTCGAAGTCATCACCGGACCGTACGAGTTCGCGGCCATACGCGAGGCGCTGCAGAAAGCGGGTTTCAAACCCGAGCTCGCCGAAGTCACGATGAAACCGAGCGCGGAGAACGCGCTCACCGGCGACGACGCCGCGCGCATGCAGAAGCTGCTCGACGCAATCGAAGCGATCGACGACGTGCAGGATGTGTATACCACCGCGGCATTAGATGCGTGAGGGGTGAGGCGTGAGGAGTGAGGCGCGCGGGTGGGCCGACGCTCCGCTGATAAAGCCGTGGGAGGAGAGTCGTGAAGAGGAAACACCATGATCTCCTGGCGTGGCAAGAAGCAATTTCACTCGTGAAGCTTGTATATCAAACCAGTAAGGCGTTTCCGCGTGCCGAGCTTTACGGACTTACCAGCCAAATGCGCAGAGCCGCCGTATCGGTACCAGCGAACATTGCTGAAGGCGCTGGACGCACGAGTAAGAAGGAGTTTTTGCAGTACCTGTCGATTGCGCGAGGGTCGCTGACCGAACTCGAAACCTATGTAGTGCTGGCGAAGGAGCTCGCTTTCTGCTCGGATGCGCAGGAGTTGGAAAGCAGCATAGACCGGGTGCTCGCACTCATAGGCGGGTTGATCAACTCCGAACGTGCTCGCGAAGTGCGATGATGGGCTCCGCCTCGCCCCTCACGCCTCACGCCTCACGCACTTCATCCCTGCGAATTCTGGGTATCGACCCGGGCTTGCGAATCACCGGCTTCGGCGTCCTCGATCAAACCGGGCAGCAGCTCGCTTACGTCACCAGCGGCTGCATCAAGACCGCCACCGGCGGCGATCTGTCGGTGCGTCTCAAGACGATACTCGACGGGTTGGCGCAAGTGATCGCCGAATGCCGCCCGCAGTACATCGCGATCGAGAAAGTCTTCGTGAACATGAATCCGCAATCGACCCTGCTGCTCGGACAGGCTCGCGGCACCGCGATCTGCGCCGGGGTCATGCACGACCTGCCGATCGCGGAGTACACCGCGCTGCAGGTGAAGCAGGCGGTCGTCGGCAACGGCCACGCGCGCAAGGAGCAGGTGCAGGAGATGGTCAAGCGGCTCCTCAAGCTCGCCGGTGCGCCGAGCCCCGACGCGGCGGACGCGCTAGAGTGCGCGATCTGCCACGCGCACGGCGGTCACGGTTTCGGCACCGTCGCGACCAGCGGCTACCGCATGCGCAACGGCAGGCTCGTGTGATCGGGCGCCTCGCAGGCACGCTCATCGCCAAGCATCCGCCGCAGATCGTGGTGGACGTACACGGCGTCGGCTACGAGCTCGACGTGCCGATGAGCACGCTTTATCAGTTGCCCGCGACCGGCGCCGAAGTCGCGCTGCTCACGCACCTGCTCGTGCGCGAAGACGCGCACCAGCTCTACGGGTTCTTCACCGAAGGCGAGCGCACCCTTTTTCGCAAGCTGCTGAAGATCTCCGGCGTCGGCGCGCGAACCGCCCTCGCAGTGCTTTCGGGAATGAGCGTGGGCGACGTCAAAGCCGCGGTCAGCCAGCAGGACAGCGGCCGCTTCACGCGTGTTCCCGGCATCGGCAAGAAAACCGCCGAGCGCCTGCTGCTCGAGTTGAAGGACAAGCTCGACATCGCGGTGGTGTCGGTGCAGTCGGAAGCGTCGACCGCCGGCAGCGACGTCGTCAACGCGCTGCTCGCGCTCGGTTACAACGACCGCGAAGCGCAGTTCGCCATCAAGCATCTCGACGCCGGCCTCACCGTGACCGAAGGCATACGGCAGGCGTTGAAAGTGCTGTCGAAAGCGTGAAGCGTCCCGCCTCGCGCCTGCCGATCCGATCCGATATAGTGAGCCGCGCGCCGAACCCATCGGCACGCGTTGAATCGCCTGCGCAATGATCGAAACCGACCGCCTCATTTCAGCCGCCGCAGTCACCCCTCAGGAGGAGGTGATCGAGCGCGCGCTGCGTCCGAAAGCGCTCGAGGAGTACATCGGCCAGGAGAAAGCGCGCGGCCAGCTCGAGATCTTCATCCAGGCGGCGCGTAAGCGCGGCGAATCGCTCGACCACGTGCTGCTGTTCGGCCCTCCCGGCCTCGGCAAGACCACGCTCGCGCACATCATCGCGCGGGAAATGGGCGTCAATCTGCGCCACACCTCGGGGCCGGTGCTCGAGCGCGCGGGCGATCTCGCGGCGATACTGACCAATCTCGAGCCGCGCGACGTGCTCTTCATCGACGAGATCCACCGCCTGTCGCCGGTCGTCGAAGAGATCCTGTATCCGGCGCTCGAGGATTTCCAGATCGACATCATGATCGGCGAAGGTCCGGCAGCGCGCTCCGTCAAGCTCGACCTGCCGCCTTTCACGCTCGTCGGGGCGACGACTCGCGCCGGCATGCTGACCAATCCGCTGCGCGACCGCTTCGGCATCGTCGCGCGCCTCGAGTTCTACAACGACGACGAGCTCACCCGCATCGTCACGCGCTCGGCGAAGCTGCTCGACGTGCACATCGAAGAGCAGGGCGCGAGGGAAATCGCGAGCCGCTCGCGCGGCACCCCGCGCATCTCGAACCGCCTGCTGCGGCGGGTGCGCGACTTTGCGGAAGTCAAGGCGGACGGCCGCGTGACCCGTGAAGTCGCCGACGCGGCGCTGCGCATGCTCGACGTCGATTCGGCGGGGCTCGACGTCATGGACCGAAAGTTGCTGCAGGCGGTGATCGAAAAATTCGACGGCGGTCCGGTCGGCGTGGACAACCTGGCCGCCGCGATCAGCGAAGAGCGTGACACCATTGAAGACGTGCTCGAGCCTTATCTCATCCAGCAGGGTTACCTGCAGCGCACCCCGCGCGGGCGTATCGCGACCCCCGCGGCGTACCGCCACTTCGGGCTCAATCAGCCCAAAGGCGGCGCCACGCCCGAGTTGTGGGACGGCGCGGGATAGCTGGCGCGTCCGGTGAGTGTGGATGCGACACGCGACGCGGCCTTTGAGCCGCAGGCCGAACCCTTTATCTGGCCGGTTCGCGTTTATTACGAAGACACCGACGCGGGCGGGGTCGTGTACTACGCGAACTATCTCAAGTTCACCGAGCGCGCGCGGACCGAATGGCTGCGCTCGAACGGATTCGAGCAGACCGATCTCGCCGAGCAGCACGGTGTGGTGTTCGTCGTGCGTTCGGTGGGCGTCGAGTACCTGAAGCCCGCGCGCTTCAACGACGCCTTGCAGGTGACGGTGGAACTCATTAAGGTGGGCGCCGGTCAGATCGACTTGGTTCAACGCGTCATCCGCGACGACGTGGAGCTCGCCACGGTTCACGTGAAGATCGTGTGCGTCAGGCTCGGCACGCTGCGGGCCGTGCGACTGCCGCAGGCGCTTGCAATCAGAATAAGGACACGAGTTTGAATCCTAGCGTTACACAAGATCTTTCGATCATCAGCCTCATCGCCAATGCGAGCGTCGTCGTCCAGATCGTCATGGGCGCACTGCTCCTCGCCTCGTTGTTCTCGTGGTATTACATCTTTCTCAAGCGCTTCCAGTTAAAGCGCGCGGAGACCCAGGCCGACGAGTTCGAGAAACAGTTCTGGAGCGGCGCCGAGCTCTCGGCGCTGTACCACCGCGCCAACGCCGCACGCCACCCGGGCACGCTCGAGCGCATCTTCGAAGCGGGCTTTCGCGAATTCACCAAGCTCACCAAGCAGCCGGGCATGGACGTGGCGGCGGTGATGGACGGCACGCGCCGCGCGATGCGCGCGACCTATCAGCGCGAGATGGACACGCTGGAATCGCACCTGTCGTTCCTCGCGTCGGTCGGATCGGTGAGCCCTTACGTCGGCCTGCTCGGCACGGTGTGGGGGATCATGAATGCGTTTCGCGGGCTTGCGAACGTCGCGCAGGCGACGCTCGGCCACGTCGCGCCCGGAATCGCCGAAGCGCTGATCGCGACCGCGATGGGCCTGCTCGCCGCGATCCCCGCGGTGGTCGCTTACAACCACTTCGCCGGCGACGTGAACCGCCTCTCGATACGCTTCGATTCGTTCATGGAAGAGCTTTCGAACATCCTGCAGCGGCAGATCCACTAGGGCGCAGCAGATGGAGAAACGCACCAAGCATCGCCTGATGAACCAGATCAACGTCGTGCCGTATATCGACGTGATGCTGGTGTTGCTCGTCATCTTCATGGTGACCGCGCCGCTCGTGAACCCGGGGCAGATCGAGCTGCCGCAGGTCGGCAAGACCACCGCGCCGCCGGTGCAGCCGATGGAAGTGTCGGTGCACTCCGACCAGTCGCTGTGGCTGCGCGACCGCGCGCGCGGCGGGTCGGAAAAGCGCGTGAACCGCAACGAGCTCATCCAGGAGATCAAGGCGAAACAGGAGCGCAACGCCGACCAGGCGGTCGTCATCTCCGCGGACAAGGACGTGAAGTACGAGTCGGTGCTCGACGTGATGGACATGCTGCAGCAGAACCAGGTGAAGAAAGTGGGTCTGCTCGCGAAGCCCCGCAGCCCGTGAAACGTGCGGTGAGAGTTGACCCGTGACCTACGACGAAGACGTCAGTCCGCGCGAGAGAAAGATCTCCCGCGGGCTCGCGATCGGCATGCACGTCGCGCTGCTCGTGCTGCTGATCTTCGGCGTGTCGTGGCAGCGGCGTCAGTCCGAGCCGGCCGCGGTCGTCGACCTGTGGAGCAGCATGGCGCCGCCGAAGCAGGAAGCGCCTGCGCCGCCGCCCAGGCCGGTACCGAAGGTCGAGCCGAAACCCGAGCCGAAAGCGCCGCCGCCGCCGCCCCCGAAACCCGAAGTCAAAGCGATACCCAAAGCGGACATCGCGCTCAAGGAGAAGCTCGAAAAAGAGCGCAAGGTCAAAGAGAAACAGGAGCTCGAGAAGAAGAAGCAGCAGGAAATCGACCGCCGCAAGGAAGACGACGCCAAGAAGCTCAAGGCGCGCCAGCAGGAGCAGCAGGTCGAAGCGAAGAAGAAGGACGAAGAGAAGAAGAAGCTCGACAAGGAGCGCGCCGCGCAGGACGCCGAAGCGAAGAAGCTCGCGGCGGAGAAGCAGGCGCTCGCCGACAAGCTGGCGAAGCAGGCTGCAAGCGCGCAAGCCGGCGAGATCGACAAGTATCGACGACTTATCCAGGACCGCGTCAGGCGCAACATCGTCGAGCCGCCGAACCTGCAGGGCAATCCCGAAGTCGAGTTCGAAGTCAGACTGCTGCCCGGCGGCGACGTGCTCGAAACGAGTCTCAGGCTAAAGCGCAGCAGCGGCAACGCGGCTTACGACCAGGCAGTGGAGCGGGCGATACTGAAATCGTCGCCGCTGCCGCTCCCGTCCGACCCTTCGATGTTCAACACGTTTCGTGACCTCAATCTGAAGATCAGACCGAAAGAATGAATACTTACGCTTGTTACCGATCGTTGCTGCAGCGGCTTTTCGGATTCGTCATTTTCGCCGCGGCTGCACTGACCGCCGCACCGCCGGGCCACGCCGCCCTCACCATCGACATCGTCGGCGCGGGCGCGAACCAGATCCCGATCGCGATCGCGCCTTTCCGCTCCGAAGAAGGCATACCCCAGCCGCTCACGCCGGTGATCGGCGCGGATCTGACTCGCAGCGGCCTGTTCAAGACCGTCGACACCGGAGGCATCGTGCCGATGCCGTCCGAGCCCGAGCAGGTCAATTACGCGCAGTGGAAAACGCGCGGCGCCGAAGCGCTCGTCATCGGCAGCGCCACGCCGCTCGGCGACGGCCGGTTCGACGTGCGCTTTCGGCTGATGGATGTCACCAAGGGCACGCAGCTCGCGGGCTTCCAGTACACCGTCGCCGCGGCGCAGCTGCGGCTGACCGCGCACAAGATCGCCGACGCGATCTACGAGAAGCTCACCGGCGACAAAGGCGTTTTCGCCACCCGCATCACTTATGTGGTCAAGCGCGGCGCGCGCTACGAGCTCCAGGTCGCCGACGCCGACGGCTTCGGTCCCCAGACCGTCCTCGGTTCCAACGAGCCGATCATCTCACCGTCTTGGTCGCCTGACGGCACCCGGATTGCGTACGTCTCGTTCGAGCGCCGGAAGCCGGTGGTGTACGTGCAGTCGCTCACGACCGGTCGACGAACGGCCGTCGCGAACTTCAGCGGCAGCAACAGCGCGCCGGCGTGGTCGCCCGACGGGCGCCGGCTGGCGGTGGTGCTGAGCAAGGACGGCGGCTCGCAGATGTTCGTCATCAGCGCCGAAGGGGGCGGCCAGGCGCAGCGGCTTTCGACCAGCGCAGGCATCGACACCGAACCGAACTGGTCCCCTGACGGTCAATGGATATTGTTCACCTCGGACCGCGGCGGAAGCCCGCAGATCTATCGAATGCCGTCTTCCGGCGGCCAGGCCCAGCGCATGACTTTCGAAGGCACTTACAACGTTTCACCGCGCCACAGCCCGGATGGCAAAAGCTTCACGTTCGTCCAGCGCAGCGGCACCCGATTCAGCGTTGCGGTGCAGGATTTCGCGTCGCGGCAAGTGCAGGTGCTGACCGACGGCGCGGTCGACGAATCGCCGAGCTACGCACCGAACGGCCGCATGATCCTCTACGCAAGCGAGACGAGGGGGCGTGGTATATTAGCCGCGGTTTCCAGCGACGGTCGCGTCAAGCAACGGTTCACCGAAACGGGCGGCGATGTGCGAGAGCCGGCGTGGGGACCGCTCACCAACCGATAATTCGAGGACGGACATAACAATAAGATCGAATCAGGGACAGACTGAAACTTCAGGAGCCGTAAGATGAAAAGATTGCTGACGATGTTTGCCGTTGTGGGCCTGCTCGCGGGTTGCTCGTCGACTCCCACCAAAGAGCAGGAAGGCGCGAAAGTCGAAGACCGGCAGCCGAGTGTTGCGACACAGACGACGCCCAGCACCCCGCCGCCGCGCACCGATGCCGGCACCTCGGGCGTGCAGCCGCCGTCGACCCTCGGCGGCGACCCGCTCAAGGATCCGTCGAACATCCTTTCGCGCCGCAGCGTCTTCTTCGATTACGACAGTAATGCGGTCAAGGAAGAGTTCAAGCCCCTGGTCACCGCGCACGCGAACTACATCTCCAAGAGCGCCCAGCAGCGCATGACGATCCAGGGTAATACCGACGAGCGCGGAAGCCGCGAGTACAACCTCGCGCTCGGCCAGCGCCGCGCCGATGCGGTCAAGCAGATGATGACCCTGCTCGGCGCACCTTCCGCGCAGATCGAGACGGTCAGCTTCGGCGAAGAGAAACCTCGCGCCCAGGGCAACACCGAGCAGGCTTACGCCGAGAATCGCCGCGCCGACATCGTCTACCAGGGCGAGTGACGCGCAAGGTTTCCGCCCCCCAGGTGCACGCATGAGATCCACGAGTATCGTCTCAGTCATGGCCGCGGCGTGCATCGCCGCGGCGGTGCTGCCCGCGCACGCCGGGCTCTTCGACGACGACCTCGCGCGAAAGCAGATCGCCGAGCAGCAGAGGCGGCTCGACACGCTGAAGGCGGGCCACGACGAGGTCGCGGCGCGGCTCGGCAGGCTCGAAGAAACCGTGAAAGCGCAGGCGTCCAACCAGCCGGTGCTCGAGCTTTCGAACCAGATCACCGGGATACGCGAAGAGCTGCGCAGCATGCGAGGCCAGCTCGAAGTGCTTTCCAACAGCATCGAAGCGAGCGGCAAGCGCCAGCGCGACATGTATGTCGATCTCGACACGCGGCTGCGCCGCTTCGAGCAGAGCGCGCCCGCCGGCGCACCGGGCGCGGCGCCGTCTGCGCCTGCACCGGGGCCCGGCGCATCGGCTGTGCCGTCTGCCCCGACGCCGAGC
>JAQGNC010000581.1 GCA_028292065.1 Betaproteobacteria bacterium | reverse complement strand
CGCCCCTCACCCTGACCCTCTCCCCGCAAGCGGGGCGAGGGAACTTACTAATGACCATTCGCGCTGCGCCGCCCTTCACCCTTCACCCTTCACTCCTTCACCCGTTCACCCGTTCACCCGTTCACCCGTTCACCCGTTCACCCGTTCACGGCCGCAAAGCGACGTGAACGCCTTCCCACGCCGACCGAGCCATCGCTGCGGTGAGCTGCACGCTGCGCAGGCCGTCGATGCCGCTCGCGCCGGGCTCGCGTCCTTCGAGCAGCGCTTTGCTGAAATCGACGACGCACGCCTCGTGCGCGTTCATCGCGGGATATTCCCGAGTGCGCGTCTTGCCGTCGGCGCCGATGACGTGCATCTCGCCGCCGGCGCGGCTGCGCGTGAGACCGCGGCCGATGATCCGACCTTTGGTCCCGTAGATCACGAAGTCGTTGTGAGGATACGGGGTCGTCTCGTGCACGCTCACCTGCGCCATCACGCCGTTCGCGAAACGGAACATCGAGAGATTGGTTTCCTCCATCACCCCGCGCGGCGTGTCGAAGAACGCGGTGACCTCGGCGATCTCGGACGACAGCAGGTAGCGCAGGATGTCGTAAATGTGCAGCCCGATGCTCATCGTCGTGCCGAGTCCGGCGAGGCCCGCGTCGACGCGCCATGTGTTGCTCCGGCTGCCGCCTTTGGCGCCGGGGCTCGCTTCGATCTGCACCATCTGCACCTCGCCGATCTCGCCGCTTTCGATGATGGCTTTGGTGTCGACGAACGAAGGCATGAAGCGACAGTGAAAATTGATGCCGAGCACAACCCCGGCCTTGTCGCATTCTTCGATCATGCGCTCGGCGTCTTCGATACTCGTCGCCATCGGCTTGTCGCAGAAGACGTGCTTGCCCGCGCGCGCCGCCGCGATCGCCTGTTCGGCGTGCTGCGCGTTCGGGGTGTGGATCGCGACTACGGTGACGTCCGGATTGCTCAGCAGGTCTTCGAAGCTCGTATACGCGTGCTGAGCGCCGAATTTCTGCGCGAAAGCGTCGGCGCGCGACTGCTCGCGGCTCACCACGCCGACCAGCCGGTTGCCCGCGTATGCGTTGATTGCCGGCAGCACGCGCTCATCCGCGATCTTGCCGGTGCCGATCAGTCCCCAGCCGTTTTTGGTCATCGTCGTCCTTCTTGCGGTGCGTTGCCGTAGCGTAACATTCGCAACATGAGAACGAGAACACTCGCCGTCGCACAGCGATGAGGACGTGAAGGATCGCCGCCGCGCATCCCGGGGAATCCGGCTCGCGCGCTTCCGACCGCGTGTCCTCGACGCGCTGCGCGGCTACGATCGCCGCCAGTTCGCGACCGATCTCTCCGCGGGAGTCACCGTCGGGGTGCTCGCGCTTCCGCTTGCGATCGCGTTTGCGATGGCTTCCGGCATGACGCCGCAGTCGGGCATCTACACCGCGATCATCGCGGGGTTCATCATCGCAGCGCTCGGCGGGTCACGCGTGCAGATCGGCGGGCCGACCGGCGCCTTCATCGTCATCGTGTACGGCATCGTGGTCCAGTACGGCGTCGCGAACCTGCTCCTGTGCACGATGATGGCGGGCGCGATGCTCTTCCTCATGGGCCTTTTCCAGATCGGCACCTGGATCCGCTTCATCCCGGTCTCGGTGGTCACCGGCTTCACCAAGGGCATCGCGATCCTCATCCTGTTGTCGCAGGTGAAGGAGTTCTTCGGCCTGACGACCGAGCCGCTGCCGGCCGAGTTCGTCGGAAAAGTCACTGCGCTGTGGAATGCGGCGCCGAGCGCCGACCTGCAGACCGTCCTGCTCGCCGTCGGCTGTCTCGCCCTCATCGTCGGCTGGCCCAGACCGTGGCGCGTCGTGCCGAGCCCGATCGTGGCGCTGGTCGCCGGCACCGCGGCCGCCGCGGGGCTCGGGCTGAACGTCGAGACGATAGGCTCGCGCTTCGGCGAGATGCCGGCGGGATTGCCGGCGCTCGTGTGGCCCGAGATGTCGCTCGGAACGCTGCGCCACCTGGTGTTTCCCGCGTTCACCATCGCGCTGCTCGGCGCGATCGAGTCCCTGCTCTCGGCGCGAGTCGCCGACGCGATGGTCGACGACCGCCACGATCCGAACCAGGAGCTCATGGCGCAGGGGATCGCGAACATGACCGTCCCGCTCTTCGGCGGCTTTTGCGCGACCGGCGCGATCGCACGCACCAGCACCAACGTGCAGATGGGCGCGCGCACCCCCGTCGCGGGAATGATCCACGCGGTGACCCTGCTGACGATCGTGCTGGTCGCCGCCCCGATCGCGAAATACGTCCCGCTCGCGACCCTGTCGGCGATCCTGGTGGTCGTGTCGTGGAATATGGGCGAATGGCACGATCTGAAGGATCTGCGCCGCTACACGCTGAACTACCGGGCGATCCTGCTGACGACTTTCGTGCTGACGGTGGTGATCGACCTCACCGTCGCGGTCGAAGTCGGGATGGTGCTCGCGGCGATCTTTTTCATCACGCGAGTCTCCCAGCTCACAGGCGTGCAGGAGCTCACGGTGCCGGCAGGTCCCGGCGTCGAAGCGTACAGCCTCTACGGTTCGCTTTTTTTCGGTGCGGCGACCAAGATCGAGCCCCTGTTCGCGCTCGCGGCGCCGGCGCATCCGACGCGCGTGCTCGTGCTCGACATGCACAAGGTGATCAACGTCGACACCACCGGCCTCGAAATCCTGGAGACGCTGCACCGCAAGCTCGCGCGCAGCGGCAAGGTCCTCATCATCGCCGAGCCCAACGACCAGCCGCGATCGCTCTTCGAGCGTTCGGGCTTCATCGAGCGCCTGGGGGCGGCGAACGTCGCGGCGGACCTGGCGGCCGCGCTGGAGCTCGCGCAACGTGCGCCGGCGCCATCCACGCCGCCCTCATCGGTTTGAGTCGGCATGCCGCAGGATGCTGCCGTCGCTGATGCGCCGCAACAGCGCGCATCCCTCAGATGTTATACTTTCGCCCCTTTTGACCGCACGAGCTCGACCGGAAAAACCGCTGATGGACATCGCCACCCGCGTCATTCGCGCCGAGCCTCACACCGAGATCGGTGCACTGCTCCAGCGCCACGCCGCTGTGATCGTGAATCGCTGGTGCCACATCGCGGAGCACGAGCAGGCGGGTGCCAAGCGCGTTCACTACGCCGAGCTGCGCGACGACCTGCCGGCTTTCATCGAAACGATGGGGCGCGCCCTCACCCAGGCCGGAGAAGCCGGTGCGGCGCCGAAGCGTCAGGCCAAGGAACACGGCGCGCAGCGCTGGGACAGCGGCTGGTCGGTCACCGAGCTCGTGCGCGACTACCAGCTCCTGCGCGTGGTCATCCTCGAGTATCTCGAGGAGAACCTCGACCGGCCGCTGTATTACCGTGAGACGCTCGCCGTCGGCGTGTTTATCGACGATGCGGTCGAGGCGAGCGTCGGGCGCTACGTCACCGAACGCGACGAGCATCTGCGCACGCTCGAAGCCGAGCGTATCGAAGCGCTCGCCGATCTGAGCCGGCGCAAGGACGAGTTCCTCGCGATCCTCGGCCACGAGCTGCGCAACCCGCTGGCGCCGATCCGCAGCTCGCTCTCGGTCCTTCGCAAAGTGCTCAAGGAGCCGCATCCGGCGGTCGCCTCGTCGCTGGACGTCATGGAACGGCAGAGCGACCAGTTGTGCCGCCTGGTCGACGACCTGCTCGATCTGGCGCGGATCAGCCGCGGCGAGTTCGAGCTGCGCTCGACGCACTTCGACGTGCGCAGCGCGGTCGAGCAGGCGACGCAGATGACCGAAGAACTGATCGCCTCGCGCCGGCACCGGCTCGAGGTCCTGGTGCCCGCAACGCCGCTACTGGTCCTCGCGGATTCGAGCCGTGTGTGCCAGATCGTCGCGAATCTCCTCAGCAACGCCGCCAAATACACCGAACCCGGCGGCATGATCAGGCTCGAGGTGCGTCGCGACGCCAATGACGTCGTGATCACGGTCGAGGACAACGGGATAGGCATCGCGCCCGACATGATCTCGAAAGTCTTCGAGCTTTTCGCACGCGTCGACCAGCCCGAGACGCGGGCGCTCGAAGGCCTCGGGATCGGGCTCGCGCTCGTTCATCGCCTCGCGCAGCAGCAAGGCGGAAGCATCACCGCCGCGAGCGCAGGCTTGGGCCGCGGCGCCGAGTTCACAGTACGCCTGCCCGCCGCATCCGATGCCGCCGCCGAGCACGCCGGTGCGCAGCTCGTCATCACCCAGGTGTCGACCACGCGCGACTGAGTTTTGCTGCAGGCGAGGCGCCTGCGCTACACGGCCGAACCACGCGTTGCTTTTGTAGCGCAGGCGCCGCGGCGTGCAGCAGCGCCGTCGTTCTGGACGCGCGCGAAGCGCAGGTGATCCAGCATCCATTTTCAGCGGGGTTAAACGGTCGCGTCCGGATCGACGCGGGTGAAAGGCACGCCCATTGCCAGACCCCGGGCGTCTCATGCCCCTCATCACCCTCACGCCCGACGGCCTGTATTGCGAGCCCGGCGCTTTCCACATCGATCCCTGGCGCCCGGTTGCGCGCGCCGTGATCACCCACGCCCACAGCGATCACGCGAGCCTCGGACACGAGCACTACCTCGTGAGCCAAGCCGGAGAGCACGTCGCTCGCCAGCGCCTGCCTGGCGCGAGCATCCAGACGGCCCGGTACGGCGAAACGCTGGACATGAACGGCGTTCGCGTCTCGCTGCATCCTGCCGGGCACGTGCTCGGCTCGGCGCAGGTGCGCGTCGAGCACGCGGGCGAAGTGTGGGTGGTCTCGGGCGACTACAAGGTGCAGCACGATCCGACGTGCGACGCGTTCGAGCCGGTACGCTGCGACACCTTCGTCACCGAATCGACTTTCGGCCTGCCGATCTATCGCTGGGGCGAGCCCCGCGATCTGTTCGCCGAAGTGGACGCGTGGTGGCGAGCGAACCAGGCGGTGAAACGTGCGAGCGTGGTGTATGCGTATGCACTCGGCAAAGCGCAGCGCCTGCTGATGAGCATCGATGCGACTATCGGTCCGATCTATACGCACGGCGCAGTCGAATCGCTGAACGACGCGTATCGCGCTTCGGGCCTTGCGCTGCCGCCGACCCAGCGCGTGGCCGAGCTTCCGAAAGGCCATGACTACTCGCGCGCCCTCATCGTCGCACCGCCGTCCGCGCAAAGCTCGCCGTGGCTGCGGCGCTTCGGCGATTATGCCGATGCGTTCGCGTCGGGCTGGATGCAGATCCGCGGGGTGCGCCGGCGCCGTGCGGTCGACCGTGGCTTCACGCTCTCCGACCACGCAGACTGGCCGGGATTGCTGAGCGCAATCTCGGCGACCGGCGCGCAGCACGTCTACGTCACGCACGGTTACACCGATCCGCTGGTGCGCTGGCTCCGCGAGCATGGTGTCGATGCGCAGACGCTGTCGACGAAGTTCACCGGCGAGGAAGGGAGCGCGGACACCGGCACGTCGGCGGACGAAGCGGAAAGCGGGGTCAGATCCCAACCGTATGAACCGGGGTCTGACCCCACGGCGTCATGAAGCGCTTCGCGCAGCTCTACAGCGAGCTCGACACCACCAACTCGACGCTCGGCAAGATCGCCGCGCTCGAGCGCTACTTTCGTGTCGCGCCGCCCGAAGACGCGGCGTGGGCGGTGTACTTTCTCACCGGCAACAAACCGCGGCAGGTCGTGCCTTCGCGGCGTCTGTACGAGCTCGCTGCGCAGATCGGCGAGCTGCCGGCGTGGCTGATGGACGAGTGCTACGAAGCGGTCGGCGATCTCGCGGAGACCGTCGCGCACGTGCTGCCTCCCGCGGAAGTTCAAAGCGACGAGCCTTTGAGCGTGTGGGTCGAGGCGCGGCTGCTGCCGCTCGCCGGATCGACCGACGAAGAGCGCGTCGCCGGGTTGCGCCGCGCGTGGCGCGAGCTCGACGGCACTGCGCGCCTGGTGTGGAACAAGCTGATCACCGGCGAATTCCGGATCGGCGTATCGGCGCGCACCGTCGTGCGCGCGCTGTCCGCGTTGAGCGGCGTCGACCCCGCGACGCTCGCGCACCGGCTCGCCGGCGACTGGCGGCCGACCGCGCAAAGTTATGCCGCGCTCGTCGCAACCGACGGCGAGCAGGGGGAAGCGAGCCGGCCTTATCCGCTCTTTCTCGCGCACGCCCTCGAAGGCGATCCCGCCGCGGCGCTCGGCGACCCGGCCGGCTGGCAGTTCGAATGGAAATGGGACGGCATCCGCGCGCAGGTCATCCGCCGCGGCGGCGCGGTGTATGTCTGGTCGCGAGGCGACGAGCTCATCAACGATGCGTTTCCGGATCTCGTCGCGGCGGGCACTACGCTGCCTGAAGGCACTGTCATCGACGGCGAGATCCTCGTGTGGCACGACGACCGCGCCGCGCCTTTCAATACGCTCCAGAAAAGACTCGGCCGCAAGCTGCCGGGCAAAGCGCTGCTCGCGCAGGCGCCCGCATCGCTCGTCGCGTACGACCTGCTCGAGCTCGACGGTCACGACGTTCGAATGGAGCCGCTCGTCGAACGGCGCGAGCAGCTCGAAACGCTGCTTGCACAGCCGGGCGTGTCGCCTGCGCTGCGCCTGTCTCCGGTGGTGCGCGCCGCCGACTGGGACGAGCTCGCGGCACTGCGCGCGCAAAGCCGCGCGCTCGGCGTCGAAGGGATGATGGTCAAGCGGCGCGATTCGGCGTACGGCGTCGGGCGTGTTCGAGGCGCGTGGTGGAAGTGGAAGATCCAGCCTTATACCGTCGACGCGGTGATCATCTACGCGCAGCGCGGACACGGCCGCCGCGCGAGCCTCTACACCGACTACACCTTCGGCGTGTGGGAC
>JAQGNC010000537.1 GCA_028292065.1 Betaproteobacteria bacterium | reverse complement strand
CGGAGAAAAGCTCGAGCACGCGGGCTTCGCAGTTTTGCGCCTGGGCAGGCGCGACTTTCTAGTAGATGTAGTACGAATAAGCCATGGGTCCTCGCGGCCCGCATTGTAAGCCCAACCGAAGCGCGGCAGCCGCGCGAGTTCAGGTTTTCAGGCCGGCATGCGCCAGCCGCGATGCACCGAACGGCGCGGCGCCACGTGCGCGGCGACCGCGTGGCGCACGCGCTGCTGCGTGCGAAGCTCGCGCAGCCGGGCCGCGCGCTCCTCGACGTGCCTGTCGTCTTCGCCCCGGACCGCGCGGTAAGCGCGCAGCACGAGGAGGAGCGCCATCACCGACGCGACGGCGAGCGCGACGAAAGCGAGGAAAGGCCGGCACGTCGCGTCCGGCCCGACCACGCACGAGCCTACGAACCCGAACCAGGTGCCGATCGTACCGAAGACAGATTCAATGAAGCCCATGATGCACCTGTGACAAAGCGGGTTGATCGGGCGCGCTCGGAAGCGCAGTTGCGGTCAGGCTGCAAGCGACATGCCGGCGAGCCCGTCCCGCGATTCAGTCGGGCACGCTATACGGCAGGCTCAGGAACTCGACCGCGGGCCCGTCGAGGCTGCCCAGGCGCACCGACCCGGCTTGCGCGCTGTTACGCTGCACGACCGCGAGCGCCTCGCGCACATCCCCCGCAACCGCGCCGGTGTAGAGGACCGCGCCGCTCGCCTGGTCGGCGCCGAATTCGGGGCTGAACAAAGGCTGGCCCGGTTCGAGCGCAGCGACGCCATGCACGCCGATCCGATACATCCTCTGCTTGAGCCGGCCCAGGTAATGGGTGCGTGCGACGATCTCCTGCCCGGGGTAACAGCCTTTGGCGTAGCTCACTGCGCCGACCAGGTCGAGATTGACCATCTGCGGGACGTACGCGTCCTGGGTCGCCGCGGTGATCACCGGGATCCCGGCCGCGACGTCGAGCGCCGCCCAGTGACCGCTGTCCTGCCGAGTGGCGACCACGTTGTCGAGCGCCTCGCGTAATGCGGGCACCCGTTCGGCGGGGGCGAGCAGCAGGTAGCGATCGACCGGAAGCTGTGTGACGCGCAGCTCGGCCGTTACGCCGACGTCGTGAAGCGCAGCCGGCGCGCGCGCGTCCAGCGTGTCGAGCGCCTTCAGCGCGTCGGCCCCGGCGAGCCCGAAAAGGCCGTAGCGCGCAGTCGCGTCGGCGATCTTCACGCGGGAACGCAGGACGTAGCGCGAAAGCCGGTCCTGAACGCTTTCGCGCAGCGCGGCCGGAAGCTGGAGCACGACCTCGTCGTCGAAGCGCCACAGCAGGAAAGTCGCGAGGAGGCGGCCTTTCGGCGAGCAGTAACCGCTGTATTGAGTCCTCCCGACGCCGAGCCCCGCGACGTCGCTCGTCAGCTGGGCCTGAAGAAAGGAAACCGCCTCGTCTCCGGTGAACGAGATCAGGCCGACCTCGTCCAGCTCGCAATAATCGGCCATCCGCGTCACGTCCTGAGCTGCTCGATGAGCGCGGCTTCGAGCCGCACGACCTGGCGCGTGTCGTACAGCACCGGGCCGCTGATGAGGAAAACGTCTTCGGCGCGCGCGCCGAGCGTGTTGACTTTGGCGGTGTGCAGATTGACGTCGTAAGTCGTGAGCACTCGCGCGATGCGCGACAGCAGCCCGGGGCGGTCGCCTGCGATCACCGACAGTACCTGGTACGCGCCTTTGTCGTCGGGCTGTATGTTCACTTCGGGCGAGATCGGGAAGTGACGCAACTGGCGCGACAGGCGCGGACTGGGCAGCGCGGGCAGCGGCGCCCTGTGCAGGAGGCGCTCGCCGAGCTCGTATTCGATGTAGCTCATGATGTCGCGATAGCGCGGGCGGGTGTTGCCGGGGTCCTGCACCTGGAAGGTGTCGAGCGCATAGCCCTGTCGCGTCGTATACACCTTCGCTTCATGTATGTCGTAGCTCATGCTTTCGAAGAAGCTGCAGATGCGCGCGAAAAGCTCTTTCTGGTCGGGCACGTACACGAGCACCTGAAGCCCTTCGCCGGCGGGTGAAATCCGGGCTTTGACGATCGGTCTCCTGGTGTCGACGCGGTAGTAGAGCATCCGCGTGTGCCACGCGATCTCCTGCGCGTCGTGGCGCAGGAAATACGCGGTATCGAGCTGCGCCCACAGCTTCTCGTGCGCCTCCTCGGGCAGCGCGTAGAGGCGCAGCTTCGCCTGCGCTTCCTGCTGTCTCGACTGGACGCTGCTGTCGAGGTTCGCCCCGTTGCCGGCGAGCAGGCGCTGGGTGAGGTGATACAGGTCTTCCAGCAGCTTCGCTTTCCACGCGTTCCATACTTTGGGGCTGGTGCCGCGGATGTCGGCGACCGTGAGCAGGTACAACGCGGCGAGCCGCCGCTCGTCCTGCACCCGGTCGGCGAAAGCGCGAACGACGTCGGGGTCGCTGATGTCCTGTTTCTGCGCCGTTGCCGACATCACGAGGTGGCTCGAGACGAGCCACGCGACGAGCTCGGCATCCTCGGCCGAAAGGGAGTGCGCTTTCGCGAAGCGCGCCGCGTCGACCGCGCCGAGCGTGGAGTGATCGCCGCCGCGGCCTTTGGCGATGTCGTGAAACAGCCCCGCGAGATAGAGCACTTCGGGCCGCGCGAAATCGCTCATGAGGCGGCTGCACAGCGGAAACTCGTGGGCGAGCTCGGGCACGGCGAAGCGGCGCAGGTTACGCACCACCTTGAGGATGTGCTCGTCGACCGTGTACACGTGATACAGGTCGTGCTGCATCTGTCCGACGATACGGCCGAACGCGCGCAGGTAGCGGCCGAGCACGCCGTACTGGTTCATGCGCTTCAACTCGCGGCTCACGCGCGAGTTGCTCGACAGGATCTGCATGAAGAGCGCGCGGTTCTGCGGATCTCTCCGGAACTTCTGGCCGATCAGCCGCCGTGCGCGCCACAGCGCGCGCAGGGTTCCGGCGCTGATCCCTTTCAGTTCGTGATGCTGCTGCAGCACGACGAAAGTCTCGAGTATCGCGGCGGGGTGGCGCTCGTACAGGTCTTCGCTGCTCGCTTCGAGCAGCTCGCCGCGCATGCCGAAACGCTCGTTGATCGGGTAGTACTCGCGATCGTGCTGCGGCGTGATCAGGGCGGTGAGGTTCTGCAGGACGATCGTGTTGAGCTGCATGACCGCTTTGGCGGCGCGGTAGTAGCGCTGCATGAGCTGCTCGCTCGCGAGCCGATGCGGCGCATCGCGC
>JAQGNC010000533.1 GCA_028292065.1 Betaproteobacteria bacterium | reverse complement strand
GCCTGGGCCTCACCCTCGGGCGCCACCCCCTGGCGCTGCTGCGCCAACGCCTGCAGCGCATGCGGCTCGCGAGCGCGGTGGAGTTGAGGGCGATGCCCAACGGGAAGCCCGCGCGCACCGCGGGAATCGTGACGTGCCGCCAGCGCCCGGGAACCGCGCAAGGCGTGGTCTTCGTGACGCTCGAAGATGAAACCGGCTACACGAACGTCGTGGTGTGGAACGCCCTGGTCGAAAAACAGCGGGCGGAGCTGCTCGGCTCGCGACTGCTGGGCGTCGAAGGCTACATGCAGAAGGAAGGCGGCGTGGTGCACCTGGTCGCACGGCGCCTGGTCGATCACAGCGCGCTCTTGGGCAAGCTGCTGACCGACTCGAGAGACTTCCACTGACGGGGGGACGGCAGGAGATCAAAGCCTTAACGCGAAGGACGCGAAGGACGCAAAGGAAAACCAAAAAAAGATCGAAGAACGCGGCAACGGCAAGCTGTTCACGTTTTTTACTTCGAATCGTTTAGACGTTTTTCCTTCGCGTCCTTTGCGTCCTTTGCGTTAAAGCTTTTTTGTTTGTGTGGACCTAATCGTCCGCGATGTCTTCACCCGGGAAGAGCTCCTCGGTGAATCCGAAGTTGCGCATGTCGCGCACGCGCATCGGATAGAGGATGCCCATCAGGTGATCGACTTCGTGCTGGACGACGCGGGCGTGAAAGTCGCCGACGGTGCGATCGATTCCGTTGCCGAACTGATCGACACCGCGGTAGCGCAGGCGCTTGTAGCGCGAGACCAGCCCGCGCATGCCGGGGACCGAGAGGCACCCTTCCCAGCCCTCCTCCATCTCCTCGCCGACCGCCTCGAGCTGCGGGTTGACGAGCACCGTGTACGGCACTTCCTCCGCGTCGGGATAGCGCGGGTTGTGCGCGACGCCGAAGATGACGACCTGCAGCCCGACACCGATCTGCGGCGCCGCCAGCCCCGCGCCGTCGAGCGCGCGCATCGTGTCTTCCATGTCGTTGATGAGCGCGTGCAGCTCCGGCGTGTCGAACGCTTCGACCTCCCGTGCGACTGCGAGCAGGCGCGGGTCGCCCATTCTCAGCACCGGTCTAACGGCCATCGAGGGTCACCAGGTAATCGAGGATCTTGTGCACGCGAGCGAGCGCGCCTCGCGACACTGCATTGATGTCGGACATCTTGATCCCGGCCGCGCTGTCGACGCGCCCGGCGGCGTAATTCACCACGACCGCGATCGTGGCGTAGCACACGCCGAGCTCGCGCGCGAGCGCGGCTTCGGGCATTCCGGTCATGCCGACCATGTGCGCCCCATCACGCTCGTAACGGTCGATCTCGGCAGCGCTTTCGAGCCGAGGCCCCTGCGTCGCGGCGTAAGTCCCGCCTTGCAGCACCGCCTCCGACGCCTGCTCCGCGGCGAGCGCGAGCCTCTGGCGCAGCGCCTCGCAATACGGATGGGTGAAATCGACGTGCACCACGCTGCGGTCGGTCCCGTTGAAGTAGGTGAACTCGCGCCCGTAGGTGTAATCGATGATCTGGTCGGGCACCGCGAGCGTGCCTGGCTTCAGGTCGGCGCGTATGCCGCCGACCGATGCGACCGAGACGATGTATTTCACGTCCTGCTGCGCGAGCGCCCACATGTTCGCGCGGTAATTCACCTTGTGCGGCGGTATCGTGTGGCCGTAGCCGTGGCGCGCGAGAAACACCACCGGCTCGCCGCGTATGGTGCCGTGCGTGATCGCGCCCGAAGGATCGCCGTAAGGCGTGCGCACGATCTCGCGGCGCACGACTTCGAGGTTCGCGAGCTGGGTGAGGCCGCTGCCGCCGATGATCGCTAGCACGGGGACGCGGGAGGCGAGAGGCGGGAGGCCGCTGCCGAAAAGCGTGAGGCGTAAGGCGTGAGGGGTGAGGCGGCCGCATGCGGGCCCCGCTCGACCGCGGTGCTTGACTCAAAAATCATTGCTGACCCATCCCGTTCATCGTGCCCATCTCCTAACGCGTCACCCCTCACGCCTCACCCCTCACGCCTCGCGCCTCACGCCTCGCGCCTCACCCGTCACCCCTCACGCTCTTCACGCATGGCGTAGATCGCCGGCAAATTGCGCCACGCGCCGTAGACGTCCATACCGAAACCGAAGACGTAGCGGTTCGGGACCGTGAGGCCGACGAAATCGGCGGCGATCGGTTTGGGGCGGCCGATATCCTTCTGGGCGAAGACCGCGCTGTAGAACTCGCTCGCACCGGCTTCCAGGAGCTTCGCGCGGATCGCAGCGAGGGTGTGGCCTTCGTCGAGGATGTCGTCGAGGACCAGCACGACCCTCCCCTGCACCGCGGTTCCCGGACTGACTTTCCAGGTGATTTCGCCGCCGGTCGTGGTGCCGCCGTAGCGGGTCACGTCGAGATAATCGAAGTGCAGAGGGAAACGCAGCAGCGGCAGCAACTGGCCGGCGAAGATGACGCTGCCCCGCATGACGCCGAGCACCAGGGGCTCGCGGTCACGCAGCCGGTCGCTGATCTCGCGCGCGAGGCGCTCGACTTCGGCAGCGACGCACTCGGCGCTACAGACCACATCGGCGGTATCGAGGATACGCCACGCTTCTTCTGCGGTCGCTTTCAAGGACGTGGCGCTCGTTTACGCGTGTACGGAAACGTCACGGTCACTCGGGGACCTTGCAGCCCATCTCCATCAGATGGGCGCGGAAATCGGCCCCGATCTCGGAGTGCTTCACCGCGAACGCGAGGTTCGCTTTGAGGTAATCGAGCTTGCTGCCGCAGTCGTAGCGCACGCCCTCGAATTCGTAGGCGAACACGTCCTCGTCGGCGAGCAGCGCGGCGATCGCGTCGGTGAGCTGGATCTCGCCGCCCGTGCCCGGGGTCTGGTGCTGCAGATGGTAGAAAATCCGCGGCGTCAGGATGTAGCGGCCGACCACGCCGAGCGTCGAAGGGGCTTTGTCGGGTTCGGGCTTCTCCACGATGCCGCTGATGCGGTGCGGCGATTTGGACTGCTCCTCGGGGCGCACGATGCCGTAGCGCTTGGTTTCGTTGCGGCCGACGTTCTGCACCGCGAGGATGGAGCGGCCGACGCGGCCGTAAAGCGAAGCCATCTGGGTCAGCACCGGCGTCTGCGCGTCGATGAGATCGTCCGCGAGCACCACCGCGAAAGGCTCGTCCCCCACCACCGGGAGCGCGCACAGCACCGCGTGCCCGAGGCCGAGCGCCTGCGGCTGGCGCACGTACACGCACGAGACATTGCGCGGGATGATCTCCTGCACCGCTTTCAGGAGCTCGGTCTTGCCGCGCTGGCTCAGCTCGGCTTCGAGCTCGGTCGCCTTGTCGAAATGGTCTTCGATCGCACGCTTGCCGCGGCCGGTGATGAAGATCATCTCGGTCATTCCTGCCGCGACGGCCTCTTCGACGGCGTACTGGATGAGCGGCTTGTCGACCACCGGCATCATCTCTTTCGCGCTCGCCTTGGTCGCCGGCAGGAATCGCGTGCCCATGCCTGCGACCGGGAATACCGCTTTTGTAACTTTGTTCATTGGGGGCTCGAGTTTGTATTGTTCGGTGGGTGCGGTGCGGCTGGGACGGCTTGAAGCATCGCCACGCCCGATCAAAGGCCGAGCAATTTTAGCAAGTCCTGTTCCTCCAGTATCGCGATACCGAGCGCCACGGCTTTTTCGTACTTGCTGCCGGCGTCGGCGCCTGCGACCACGTAATCGGTCTTCTTCGATACGCTGCCGGTCACGCGGCCGCCTTCGGCCGCGATGCGCTCGGCGGCCTCGTCGCGAGTGAGGTTCGGAAGCGTGCCGGTCAGCACGAAGCTCTTGCCGGTGACTTTGCCCGATTTCCGAACCGCGGGCGCCATGCTTTCCGGCTTCACGCCGCGCTCGAGCAGCTCGCGGATGACTTCGCGGTTGTGACCCTGGCCGAGGAAGTTCGCGACGCTTTGCATGATCTCGGGCCCGATTCCGGGGAGCACCGCGTCGACGAGCGCCTCGCCGCGGTTTCTGCGGCGGGTGTTTTCCTTCTGGACCCGCTCTTTCTCGTCGATGAGCGCGGCCCAGTCGGCCAGACTTTTCTCTAGCAGCGCCTCGATGGACCCGAAGTGCTGCGCCAGTATCTTCGCGACTTCCTCGCCGACGTGGTGCATGCCGAGCGCATAGATGAAACGGCCGAGCGTGCGCTGCCTGCTCTCTTGAATCGCGGCGACGACATTCGCCGCGGATTTCTCCGCCATGCGCTCGAGCGCCGCAAGGCCCGCGACGTCGAGCTTGTAGAGATCCGCAGGGGTGTGGACGAGACCGCTCTCGACGAGCTGGTCGACGAGCTTCTCGCCGAGACCTTCGATGTCCATCGCCCGCCGCGACGCGTAGTGGATCACTGCCTGCTTGCGCTGCGCGCCGCAGTAAAGCCCGCCGGTGCAGCGGAAAACCGCTTCGCTTTCGATGCGCTCGACGCTCGAATCGCACACCGGGCAGCGCTCGGGCATCTGCCACTCGACGGCGCCTTCGAGGCGCTTGTCGATCACCACCCTCGCGACTTCCGGTATCACATCACCCGCGCGCCTCACGACCACCGTATCGCCGACACGCACGTCCTTGACGCGGACCTGGTCGAGGTTGTGCAGTGTCGCGCTGGTCACCGTGACGCCGCCGACGAACACCGGCTTCAACCTGGCGACGGGCGTCAGCGCGCCGGTGCGCCCGACTTGCACCTCGATCGCGTCCACGACGCTGAAAGCTTCCTCCGCCGGGTACTTGTGAGCGACAGCGAAGCGCGGCGCCCGCGCGACGAAGCCGAGCTTCTCCTGACCTGCGAGCGCGTTGACCTTGTAGACGACGCCGTCGATGTCGTACGGCAAAGCCGCGCGCTTCGCGCCGATCGTCGCGTAGAACGCCATCAGGCCTTCGACCCCGACCACCACGTCGCGCTCGGCAGCCACGCGAAAGCGGTTCTGCGCGAGATAGTCGAGGAGCTCGCTGTGCCGCTCGAACTTCGGCGTACCTTCGGCCGCGCCGATGCCGTAGGCGTAGAAAGTGAGATTCCTGGTGGCGGTGATTCGCGGATCGAGCTGGCGCAGCGTGCCAGCCGCCGAGTTGCGCGGGTTCACGTATTCGCGCTCGCCTTTCGCGCGCTGCGCCGCGTTGAGCGCGTCGAAGTCGCGCTTGTGCATGAGCACTTCGCCGCGCACTTCGAGCAGCGCAGGCGGTTTGCCGCCCGGCAGCGCCAGCGGGATCGCACGCAGCGTGCGCAGGTTCGCGGTCACATCCTCGCCGGTGTAGCCGTCGCCTCGAGTGGCGCCCTGCACGAAGACGCCGTCGACGTAAGTGAGGTTGATCGCGAGGCCGTCGAACTTGGGCTCGGCGGCGTATTCGACCTCGTCCTGTCCCAGCCCTTCCCTCACCCGGCGATCGAAAGCCGCGACCTCCTCGGGCTCGAAAGCATTGCCGAGCGAGAGCATCGGCACCCGGTGGCGCACCTGGCCGAACTGCTCCTGCGGCGCGGTGCCCACGCGCTGGGTCGGCGATTGCGGGGTGACGAGCTCGGGATGCGCGGCTTCGAGCGCCTGCAGCTCGCGGAAAAGCGCGTCGTACTCGGCGTCCGAGACGAGCGGCGCGTCGAGCGCGTAATACCGGTAGTTGTGGTGCTCGATCGCCTCGCGCAGCGCGGCCGCGGCAGCGCGCGGGTCGTCCGACGCGCTCATGAGAACAGGCGCAGCGCTCGCTCGCTTCCCGGGGCCATGCCGCGGGCTTCCATCTTCGCGTGTATCGACTTCAACTGCTGCTCGATCGCACGCACCGAATTCTCGCTGAGCGGCACGCGGTTATCGTCGACGAGCGAGCCGCCCAGACCCTGCGCCAAACCGTTGCCGGTGACGAGCATGAGCCTCAGCGCCGCGTAACCGTCGGCCACGCGCGGCACGTCGAGGAGCAGGGTCACCCCGTTCGTGGTCAGGTGTTTGATCTGCTCGGGAAGAA
>JAQGNC010000485.1 GCA_028292065.1 Betaproteobacteria bacterium | reverse complement strand
TGCCCGAGCCCTGGATCACCGCACCCGTGTTCTGATCGAAATCGAGTGCGAACGACGCCACGCCGCTGCGCGTCGAGAAGATGTCCCCGTTCGCGGGAGCGAATGGGAACGTGAACTGGACGGTGTGGCTGGCCGCGAGGCGCCGCTGGATGATCTCCGGACCGCTGATCACGTACTTCGCAGTCGTCGTCGACCCCACCCCCGGTATTCCGGCCAGATCGACCGTGAGGATGAGCTGGGGCAGGTTGAAATCGGGATCCGGCGCGAGCCTGCTGTTGATCCGCGCGACCCCGCTGAACGACACGGTCTCCTGCGAACCGGTGACTATGCCCGACAGCGGGATCTGCGCGTCGATACCGGCTGCGAGTGCCGGCGCCGCCGCGAACCCTGCCAGTCCTGCCGTGCCGGCCAGGACTACCGCCATCACGCGGCGTTTGAAAATGCTTTTGCTTTTCATGTTTTATCTCCTAGGCGTTCGGCAGCACTGTGGGATCCTGGAAGCGGACTCCCTGCGGGGTCGGTATCGGCGTCGGCAGCGGTGTGAGGAACGGAGCGCCGCTTTCCTTGATGTCCCATCGCATCAGCATCGCGTGGTCCTCGTGAACCGTGTTGTGGCAGTGCTGCATGAACATGCCGCCCCAGTCGCGGAACTGCATCGTGATCTTGATCTCGCCGCCCGGACGCAGGCGATACACGTCCTTGCGGCCTCTTTCCCAGTTCGGGACGTTCGACAAGCTGCCGTCCCGTTCGAGGATCTGGCCTTCCTCGAAATGCACGTGGATCGGGTGATCCCAGCCGCCGCCGCCGTTCCTCAAGGTCCAGACCTCGCGGCCGGTGCCTTTGGTGTGCGCGGTGATGCGGCCGAAGTCCGCGGCGAGCATGGCGCCGCCATCGGCCTTGACGCCCCACTCTCCCGGATCGGCAGTGATCGGGTCATTGCTCGGCTGGCTCGCGCCGCGCCCCCACTCGAATAGCCGTTCGCGCACCACCGGAATGGCGGACAGATCGGGATTCGGAATCAGCACCTCAGGCACCTGGCTCAGGTCAGGCGTCGCGGGGTTGCGAACCACGCGAAACTCGAGGAACTTGCCCACGCCCGGATCGTTCGAGTCGCCCGAAAGCGCCTCGGCGAGCGACAGGTCATGGCTCACTTCGCGACCGTCGTTGTGCTCGGCGAGGTTCACCATCGAGATCTTGGTGCCGATGGTATAGCGCGAGAAATCGATGACGATGTCGTAGCGCTCGGCGACGCCGATATGGTCGAGCTGGGTGAGCGATACCGGCTTGGGCAGCAGGTTGCCGTCGTTGGCGATCTGGATCATCGACTTGCCGTCGGAGAGCGCGATCTTGTAGAAGCGCGCGACCGAGCCGTTGAGTATGCGGAAGCGATACTTGCGGCGCTCGACTTCGAAATACGGCTTGTACTGCAGGTTCACCGTGATCGCGTCGCCCAGGAAGCCGTCACGGTCGAAGATGTCGAACACCATCTGGCCGTCGGCGTCCCACGCCTTGTCGGCGAGCAACAGGTTGACGTCGTATTCGAGGTTGCCGAAATCCTTCGCCGTGCCGCTGGGCAGGCGCAGGTTCACGCCGTCG
This sequence comes from Betaproteobacteria bacterium, assembly GCA_028292065.1. GTDB lineage: Bacteria > Pseudomonadota > Gammaproteobacteria > Burkholderiales > SG8-41 > JAQGMV01. The sequence continues at coordinate 3,861 of JAQGNC010000485.1, read as the reverse complement.
TTGATCCCCTCGTTGCCGCGATCGATCGCGCTGTAGATGTTGAACATCGCAGCGTTGCCCTTGTACACGTTCTCGGACGTGTGGCTGAACATGTGATCGTGGAACCAGTGCGTGCTCATGGTCTCGCGCCAGTCGCCGGGGATCTTTGTTATGCCGCCGCTGCCGTTGGGCGTGCCGGCTTTCGGATCGGTCGCCGCGGTGTTGATCGTGTTGTGGCCGGCGAGCACGATCGGCCAGTGGTAGTCGTAGAACTGGCCGGGGTAGAACCACGCGCCGGTGAAGCCGTCGTTCTCGGCGCCGTGGTGGCCGTTATGCTCGTGGGTGCTGATGGTGTGGCGGCCGAAACCGTTGTTCTGGGTGATGTCTTCGGGCAGGCCGTTGTGGTGCCGAAACAGCACCGGCTCGCCGTAGCGCGCGATCGCGAGCTTGGGCGGTATCGTGCCGTTGAACGTCCACACCGAATTCGCGGCCTGGGTCGGAAGCCCAGGGTGAAACTTCAGTGGGATGTCGCCGCCGGCGCCGACGCCCGAGTTGTGCTGCGGAGCCACTTCGGGGTTGTAAGTCGTGTTGTTGCGTGCGCCGCGTTGGGTCGCCTCGATGCCGATCTGCGGCAGGAACTCCTCCCAGCGCTGGTGGGCCCAGATGGGTCCGGGCGGACGGCCTTCGACCGGTCCGGTGCCGCCGCCGAGCACTGCGGCGACAGGCCGCTGGGTCGTGTTGGCTTCCCGGGTCGGCGTCGGCGTGAACACCGCCATCGGATTCGGAACGCGCGGGAACACGTCGAAACGCAGCATCGGCTGCGTGAACGGCAGCACGCCGAACAGCGGGCTCCTCGGCAGACCCGTGGGAATTGACGCATACGCGCTTTTGACGAAAGGGTTCAGCCCGTGCGTCCATGCCAGCGCGCCGCCGCCGGTGAACAGTCCCCACTTCAGCAGGTCGCGGCGCGTGACCTGGCCCTGCGACAGTGCGCGGGTGATTTCCGCGCGGTTTCGGCGACCGACCTCTGCTTCCCTGATCCGATTCCTCGATGATTTTCTTGGTACGAACATGTGGTGCTCCCCTGTTTTAAGACACCCTCAAACGCGCGGCAGTGCAGGCTGCCGAACGACGTCGAACACGTGCAGCCGAAGGCTGCACAGCCGATCATTCAGTGTTTCTTGTTACGGGAGTTGCAGTGGGGGGATGGCACGGGACACGCCGGACACGGTCCGGACATGCGTCGCGCGCGGCGTAGCCGCTGCGCGGTGGGCGCGAACCTGCTCGCGCCGCTGCTGAGTCTTTGCATTGCGCTCCCCACACGGTGAATCTGTCGCCGGGCTACGTTTGCGCGATCTGACTGGGCTCGGTCGCGGCTGCCTTTTCATACGTGCTTGGTGGCAGCGCGCGCTTCTTCTGGAGCCGATCGTCTTTTATTTGTGTGACTAAGTTATCGGAAAACTATCGTGGGCAAACCTGGGCTTTCTTACAGTAAGGAATCTCCTGACATACGGCAATGTCATAACGGCTGTTCTCGTCATGCATGAAAAGCCCGGCGTCGAAGTCGTTCATCAATAGAAAAAAGGCCGAGGGTCTTCCCCTCGGCCTTTCGACTGCGTACGGCTTGCTCGAGCAGATCTCGAGCCGATCGTTGCCTTAGAACACTTCGACTGCGGCGTGCACGGCGCGCTCACACGCGCCCGCACCGACGTTCACGACGGCGCGCAGGCGCCCGGTGCCGGAGGCATCGAGAGACGTTGCAGAACCGGCGGAAAGATCGACCGGCCCCTTGACCGCGACATACTGCCCTCCGGGGCCGAAGAACGACAGCGTCACCCTGCAGTGACTCGGTGCCGGGTCGAGCGTGGCCACGTTGAGTCGCGCGGTCTGCCCCGCGACGATATAGACCTCGTCGACGGTCTGGGTGGCGGCCGCGGCCGGTCCGGGCAGCACCGCGGACAGGACGCCGAAGACCGCGATGGCGGCGGCTACGACGGGTCTGGAAATGAGTTTCATGGATTGCTCCTTGGTTGCCTGGCGCGTCTTAACGGTTCGACTTGATGAAGTCGCGACGATTGTCCGGTGCGCCGGTGAGGGTGACGCGAATCTGTTCCGGGCACGCATCACCCGCGTAAGTCAGCTTGGAGTTGGAGTACACCCATTTGCCGAATGGCGGAAAGGCCGGGTCGGGCGCGCAGGTCGCGGTGCCCGTGTACACCTGGATCAGCGTGCCGTCCGCCGTGTGTCCCGACATCGTGACCGTCTGCGCCACGCCGGGCGTCGCGAGGATGCAGCCGCCCCGCGTGTCGAGCGAGTCCTTACCGGCGCCCGCGATGTTCCTGCAGACCGAGCGCGTAATGCTCGGACGCGAGTCCGCCGCGAGCAGCGTGCCGTTCGTCGTGTCGATGGTGTGGGCGTGGAAAACGTTGTCGTTGCCGAAATAGCCGAGCAGAGAAACGACGTCCGGCGCCGGCAACCCTACAGTGTTCAGGTCGACGCCGAAGCCGAACTGGTTGCGCGCCTGCTCGGTGTTGCCGGCGTGGATGCCGGTCGGGCCGTAGAATCCGGCTGCAGGTTTCGTGGCCGACATGCGCGGGTCGGTGAGGGGGACCGCCGGCGTGCCGAGCACAGCGAATGCGCCATTGCCGAGTGCCGGAGAATTCGTGACGGCGCCGAGCAGCACGTCCTCGACGATCTCCTGGAAAACGCTGTCCGCGGTTATTACGCCTGTCACGTCGTTGCGCACACCGTTGACGACGCAGTGTCCGCCGATGAAACCGGCCCTTGCCGCACCCGTCACCGGATTGAAGCCGCTGTTCACGAACAGGGTCGGGTCCGCGAGCTGCGCCATGGTCAGGGTCGTGGTAGGCGACGTGATGGGAATGCCGGGGACGATCTGGATCGTGGCCCCGTTGCACAGGACGCTCCCGTTACCGCCGCCCAGGTCGGTAACCGCCTGCAGAGCCCCTTCGGCCCTGACTGCGGTCTGCGCCTGCGCCGCCGCGCTTGCGCACAGTAGTCCGGAGCAAAGAAGTGCGGCGGCGATGCTGCCCCGCCCGTAAACAGCGCGGGGGATTTGCGCCGAGGTTGGTTGCGATACTGATTGCGACATGGGTCCCTCCTGAGGACTAAGGATGATTTGAAAAACGCGGGGAAAACCACGAACGCGGAAGTGCGTTCGTGGGTGTTGCCTTGAACCTAGTAGGTGGGGCTGCTCACGTTCGCGGTCGCCTGCGCGATGTCACCGGTGTCCTGGTTGACGTCGAGCGTGAACGACGCCACTCCGGTCTGAGTGGACGCAACGCCGGCGTTCACGCGCTGGAACGGAAACGTGATCTCGACCCGGTGCGACGGCGCCAGACGGCGCTGGATGATCGCCGGTCCGCCGATCACGTACTGCGCATTCGACGACGCTCCGAAACCGGGCACCTGTGACAGGTCGAGCGTGAACACGAGCTGCGGCAGGTTGAAATCCGGATCCGCCGCGAGCCTGCTGTTTACGCGCGCCATGCCTTTGAACGCCACGGTCTCCTGAGCCCCGGTCACGATGCCCTGAACCGGTATGAATTTGTCGGGGTTCGCAGCTTGCGCAGCCGGAATGGCGGCGCTCGCGACGGCCAGCGACAGGACGAGAGGTTTGAAGATGGATTTGATGTTCATGTCGAGCTCCTAGGCGATCGGCAGTACGGTGGGATCCTGGAATCCAACACCCTGGGGCGTCGGTATCGGCGTCGGCAGCGGCCTCAGGAACGGCGCGCCCCCGTTGTTAATCTCCCACCGCAGCAGCATCGCGTGGTCTTCGTGCACGGTGTTGTGGCAATGCTCCATGAACATGCCGCCCCAGTCGCGGAACTGCAGCGTGATCTTGATCTCGCCGCCCGG
>JAQGNC010000474.1 GCA_028292065.1 Betaproteobacteria bacterium | reverse complement strand
GTCCGCATCGCTCCACTTCTTCAGCCGCGTCGGCGTGAGGTTGGGCACGCGCTTGCCGTCGGGCGCTTTGCCTCCGGCGAGAAAGCGATCGCCTTGGGGGCCGCCGAGGAAACCTCGCGGCGTGTGGCATTCGCCGCAATGGCCGAGCGCCTTCACCAGGTAGCTGCCGCGGTTCTGCACCGGCGTCAGTTGCGGATCGGCGCTCATCGGCCCCGGCTTGAAGTAAAGCCATTTCCATGGCGTCAGCAGCGCTCGCCAGCGGTAGAGGAAACCGAGGTCGTGCGCCTGGCTGGGCCTGCTGCTCGGCGGCAGCGAGCGTAAGTACGCCCACAGATCGCGCACGTCGGCGTCCGCGATCCGCGTGAAAGAAGGATAGGGAAACGCCGGGAAGTAGTTCGCGCCATCGGGCCGTTCGCCGTGGCGCATCGCGCGCACGAAATCGGCTTCACTCCAGCGGCCGATGCCCGCGTCCGGATGGGGCGTGATGTTCGGCCCGTAGAACGTGCCGAAAGGCGTCTTGAGCGCCCGTCCGCCGGCGAAAGGCACCGCGTCCTTCGTGGTCTCGGTATGGCACCCGACGCAGCCCGCGGCTTTCGCGAGATACATCCCGTGCTGAGGATCGCCCTGCGCCGACGCGCTGCCGATCGCCGCGACCAGAAGCGCACCGATCAGAACCGCGCTGCGCGACACGGGTGGAATGTTTCGTCTCATGAGATCGTGATGTGCCGCCGGCCGTTAGAAACGACAACCCCGCTACACGCGGGGCTGTCGGGGACTGATCCTCGCGCGTCGTCAGCGCTTTTCGCGGAAGTCGTCGTGACACGCCGCGCACACTTTGCCGACGGCGTTTATCTGCGCTTTGACGGCGCCTTCGTCGCCGCTTTTGCTCACCTGCGCGAGCTTGGCCGTCTCGGCCTGCAGTCGGTCCGACGCTTCCTTGAACTTTGCGGGCTCGCTGAACACCACGGGCAGCGCTGCGCTTTTCTCGCCTTTGGTGCCGGGCGCGAAACCGTCCCACGCCATCTTCGTGAGCACCTCGAGATACCCCGCGTTGCGCGTTACGACTGCGGCATCGTACGGGATCTTGCCTTGGGCCATTCCCGCCATCGGGCCGAAATACTTGCCCTGCAGAACCATCGCGGACTGGCGCTGCTTCACGAGCACGTCGGGCTTCACTTGCGAGTGGGCGGGCAGCGAGCACGCCGCACCGATCGCGAAAGCAAACGTTGCGGATAAGAGCTTGTTGTTCATCGACACTCCCGTAGTGGTTGATTGCTGAGAAATACCGGCGTCGCCGCCACATGCTATAACAATCCGCACGCGCGGCCTATTCCGGCCGATGTCCCGGTTCAACCGGGACACCACCCCGTTTTCGGCAGAACGATCGGACCGGCTGCCCGGCCTGCACCGAATGTCAGCCGACCTTGGCTGCCATGCGGTTCAACGTGACGTAATCGGTCTTGCCGCTGCCCAGCAGCGGGAGTGTAGCGACTTTGACGATACGCCTGGCGACCGCGAGGTCCTGCGCACCGGTTGCGCGCGCGGCTTTGACCAGCGTGAGCCGGTCGAGGCGCGCATCGGTGGTGAAGAGCACCGTGCTCTCTCCGCTGCCGCTGATCTGCTCGACCGTCGCGGCGTGCTTGTGCGCGGGCGACGCGGCGTAGGCGATGCGCTCTACGAGCTCGAGCGACACCATCTCTCCAGCGATCTTGGCAAAGCGTTTGACGCGCCCGAGGATGGTGACGTAACCGTCCTCGTCGATGTCGACGACGTCACCGGTGTTATACCAGCCGGCGCCCACTTCCGAGCGCGGCGGATGCAGCACGCCCGGGTCGTCGTAGAGGTAGTAGCCGGTCATCAGCTGCGGGCTGCGCACGTGCAGCGCGCCGCCGTGCGGGATTCCCGCAACGGCGACGGTGCGCGACTCGATGCGCGGCAGGAGGCGCCCGACAGTTCCCTTGCGGTAGTTCAGCGGCGTGTTCAGCGCGAGCGTAGGCCCGCATTCGGTCGCGCCGTAACCTTCCATGATCCGCAGCCCGAACTTGCTCAGCCACAGCGATTCGACTTCGGGGTTGAGCTTCTCGCCGCCGGAGACGACGATTCGCACGCGGCAGAAATCGTATTCATGAGCCTGTCGCGCGTAGTGGCCGAGGAAAGTGCTCGTGCCGAAGAGATAGGTGCAGTTTCGGGTGTAGGCGAACTCGGGGATCAGGCGATAGTGCAGCGGTGTGGTGTAGAGGAAAAGCCGCGTGCCGCTCAGGATCGGCATCAGCGCACAGGCGGTGAGGCCGTAGGTGTGATACATCGGCAGCGCGTTCAGGTATTTGTCGTTCGGGCCGAAGTCGATCACCGCGCGCATCTGCGCCATGTTCGCGAGCATCGCGTCGTGCGAGATCGCGACGCCTTTGGAGCGCGCCTCCGAGCCCGAGGTGAAAAGCACGATCGCGACGGCATCCGGGTCCTGCGCCGGCATCGCGCCGCGCGGCCGCAGCATCGCGTACACGATCCACAGTTTGTCGGCGAGCCTCAGCCGGGCGCGCAGGTCTTCGAGATAGACCAGGTCGATCCCGTGCAGCGCCCGCACGCTTGCTTCGAGCTTCGCCACGCTGATGAAGCGCCGCGACGTGATGATCGTCCTGATGCCCGCGGCCACGCACGCCGCGTGCATCGCTTCGGGCCCGGCGCTGTAGTTGAGCATCGCCGCCATCGGCGTGTAC
>JAQGNC010000413.1 GCA_028292065.1 Betaproteobacteria bacterium | reverse complement strand
CGCGCTCGTTCCGCGCTTCGCCACGTCCACACTGTCATGGATACTCCACGACGTGCACGAGCCTCAATCGCCCGAGCCCGTGATGACGACGTCGCACTCCGCGCTGAGCTCGTCGATCACCTCGGGTTTCGCCGGCACCGACGCGGAAGGCTTCCTGCGCTTGATCACGCGCGTCACCGCGTACTTGCTCATCAGCAGCTCGCCGAGATCGTCGGCGAGAAAACCGAAGTTCGGCTTCGCGTTGTCGATGAAGCCCACGACTTTGCCGGCAAGGCCGGAGAGTGTGTTGCCGGTGCCGGGCGCATCTTGAGCCTCGCGCCGCGGGGCTGTCGGGTCGAATAAAGTCAACGTGGTCATTACTGGTCCTCTTTAAAGGCGTGAACGGGTGAACGGGTGAGCCGCAAGGATAATCGACGGCTCGCGTGCAATGCAGGCTTAAAACGCCCGTTCACTCGTTCACCCGTTCACCCGTTCACGTCTCGAATCAATCGAGACCGATCTTCGCCTGCTTCACCAGCCGGGTCCACTGCCCGATCTCGGACGCGATGAACTTCTGCAGCGCCTGCGGCGTGTTACCGACCGGCTCGGCGCCCTGCGATTCGAGCTGCTGCGTGACCTCTTTCGACCGCACGATCCTGACGGTGTCGTCGTGCAGTCGTTGCACGATACCGTGCGGCGTGCCGGACGGGACGAGCAGCGCGTACCACAGCGTAGATTCGTACCCCGGCAGCGTTTCGGCGACCGCGGGAATATCGGGCGCGAAGCTCGCACGCTTCGGGCCGGTCATCGCCAGCGCGCGCAGCTTGCCGCTCTTCACGTGCGGCATGACCGCCAGCGGGCTCGTGCACAGGAGCTGCACCTGTCCGCCGAGCAGGTCGACCATCGCGGGACCCGCGCCTTTGTACGGAACGTGCACGAGGTCCGTACCCGTGAGCGACTTGAGCAGCTCGAAAGACATGTGCCCGCCGGTGCCCGGCCCCGACGACGCATAGTTGATGCGCCCCGGTCTTGCGCGCGCCGCGGCGACGAGCTCCTTGATGTTCGAGACGCCGAGCGTGGGATTTGCGACGAACACGAGAGGCGACTGCGCGACGAGCGTGACCGGCGCGAAATCTCTCAGCGTGTCGTAAGGCAGGTTTTTGCGCAGCGCCGGGTTGATCGAGTGCGTGGCGCTCGCGAGGAAGACGGTATGCCCGTCAGGCGGCGCGCCCGCCGCAATCTGCGTCGCGATGACCTGCCCGCCTCCGCCGCGGTTGTCAACGACGACCTGCTGGCCGAGCGCTTCGCCGAGCTTCGCGGACACCAGCCGCCCGACGATGTCGCCCGCGCCGCCGGGAGGATAAGGCACGATCATGCGCACGGCGCGTTGCGGATAAGGGGCGTCTGCCGCGAACGCAGCGCCGGCAGCGGCGACAAGCAAACACACAAGGGAACAAACGCGCGGGATCAACAGGGAGTCCTCGGTGTAGTCGTTTATTTTAGCGCGGTGACACTGCGGATCAGCAGCAATCAAACCCACCCCCACCCTAACCCTCCCCCTGAAGGGGAGGGAATGTTTTTGTCATCCGGGCCGCGGATAACTCTGGCCCCCTCGCACGCTTCGCGTGCTCTCCCCCTTCAGGGGGAAGGTTGGGATGGGGGTGGTTGCTTCGCGTGATTCTCACTCCCCTACGCAGCCACGCTCTTCCGGGCAGCAGCCGGCGCCTGCGATCTCAGCAAGTCCATCAGCTTCCGCACCGACCCCAGCGCCTCGAGCTTCGCGACCGTCGCGATCACCTCCTCGATGCGAGCCGCCGACATCCGCGCTTTCGCATAGGTGCGGAACTTCGCTTCGATCTGCGCGCGCGTGAGGCGGTTCTCGGGTGCGCCGCGGGGGGTGTCGCAGCGCACCTCGATGCGCTTGCCGTCGACGAGCTCTGCGGCGACGACGCTCTGCACTTCCTTGAGCGACGCATCCGCGATGACCTCCACGTTGTCCGCGGCGAACGCTTTCAGCTTGGGATCGTTGTAGCGGCCGGGCTCGAACTGCGCCAGGGTGAGCTCGCGGTCGTGCAGGATGGCGGACGCGGCATAGTGGGTCGACAGCAGCGCGTCGAACTTGCCTTGGTAGCGCGGGAAGATGCCGTGCATCCTGGTCGCGGTCTCGCCCATGGAGACGCGTATCCGGCGCACCTGCTCAGGCTTCAGGTCGTGCTGTTCGACCAAGTCGAACATCGCGCTGACCATGCCCTGGATCGTGGAAGCCGAAGGCCACAGCCTCAGCGCGATCTGCTCGAGCTCCCAGCGCGTGCCGAGACCTTCCAGCGCCAGGTCCGGTTTACCGCCGTCGGTGTAAGTGTTGTAGAGGCCGCCGTCCTTCGCCGTCAGGAACTCCTGGGTGGCGAGAAAACCCTGCTGCGCGAGCAGCGCCGCCATGAGTCCGGAGAGCGCGCCGCGGCACTGGTGGAACTTGACCGTCGGTGTCCCCCACGCCGCGAAAGTCCCCGCGGCCTGGCTGCCCGCGAGGCCGAACGCTTTCGCCATCGTTTCGGTGTCGAGGCCGATCAGGCGTCCCACTGCGGCCGCCGAACCGAAAGGCCCCATCACGCCCGGACCGTGCCAGCCGCGCCGGCGAAACTCCGGGAAATCGAGGCTCACGCCGATGCGCGTCGTGATCTCGCACCCCGCCGCGATCGCGACCAGCAGGTCCTTGCCGCCCAGATCGTCGCGCTCGGCGATCAGCAGCGCGGGCGGCATGACTTCGGGCGTCACGTGCGTGAGCGTCGAGCGATGGATGTCGCACATCGTCACCGCGGTCACGAGGTACGCGTTCAGCAAGGTCGCACCCGCCAGCGAGAGGCGCTCGCCGCCGATGATGCTGCTTTCGGACGACTGCGCGAGCGCCGACGCGAAAGCGGCGACCTGCCTCGTCTCCTCCCCCTGGTGACCCGCGATCGCGCACGCCAGCGTGTCGAGCAGCAGGTCCTTGCAATACTCGCGCGTTGCCGCAGGGATGCTTTCGAATTTCAGCGTCGATGCGAATCGCGCGAGCGCGAGCGTGGGATGGTCCTGCATGGTGCTCTCCATGATGCGTATGGTGAACGCCGATGATGTATGGGAAACGATGCAAAGGGCAAGCGTTGCGATGTGCGGCGCAGGGCGCCGGCATGCTAGCCTTCGCGTTTTCGGCGTTCATCATTCATAACATGTCCTCACTCAATCGCCTCACCGCAGCGGAAGCCGCCCGCCGGATCGCCGCCGGCGAGATCACCTCGGAAGCGCTCGTGCGCGACTGTCTCGAACGCATTCGCGAACGCGACGGCGAGGTCCACGCGTGGGTGCATTGCGACGCCGAAGCGGCGCTCGCGCAGGCGCGGGAGATCGACAGGAGCCCGGGTGAAGGCCTCTTGCGCGGTGTCCCTGTCGGCTTCAAGGATGTGATCGACACGTTCGACCTGCCGACGCAGTACGGCTCGCCGATCTATGAAGGCCATCGCCCGAAGAGCGACGCGGCGTGCGCGGCACTGGTACGGCACGCGGGCGGCATCGTGCTCGGGAAAACCGTCACGACCGAGTTCGCGACGCGCCAGGCGCGAGCGACTCGCAACCCGCACCACCTCGAGCACACGCCCGGCGGCTCGTCGAGCGGCTCGGCTGCCGCGGTCGCGGACTTCATGGTGCCGCTCGCGTTCGGCACCCAAACCGGGGGCTCGAACATCCGGCCGGCCGCCTACTGCGGCATCGTCGGCTACAAGCCGAGCTTCGGCACGATCAACTGCGCGGGCCTGAAGCACGTCGCGGAGTCGCTCGATACGATAGGCGTCATGGCGAGGACGGTGGAGGACTGTGCGCTGCTTGCAACAGCGGTCTCCGCGCGGGCGCTGCCCGATCTCACGGCGAAGCTGCCGCGCGCGCCGCGAATCGGGTTGTGCAGGACGTCGCGCTGGCAGTCCGCGTCAGACGCGACGCATGCGACGCTCGAAAGCGCGGCGACCCTGCTCGCCCAGGCCGGCGCGCAGGTCCGGGGATTCGACCTTCCTGCCGACTTCGACGCGCTCTATCCGGAGCAGGAGCTCATCATGAACTTCGAAGCCGCCCGCGCCCTCGCGCACGAGCGCTACACCACGCCCGAGCTTCTGAGCGAGCACCTGCGCGCGACGCTCCAGCAGCACTGGGAGATGCCGCGCAGCCGCTACGACGACGCGATGCGCCACGCGCGTATCTGCCGGCAGGTCTTCGACGGGCTCTTCACCGACGTCGACGTGCTGCTCACGCCGAGCGCGCCCGACGAAGCGCCCAAAGGCCTCGAGAGCACCGGAAGCTCGCTCTTCAACCGCATGTGGACGCTCCTCGGCGCGCCTTGCGTCACCGTCCCTTGCGGCCGCGGCGCGAACGGCTTGCCGCTCGGCATACAGATCGTCGGACGCTACGACGACGACGCGCGAGTGCTGCAGGCGGCCGAGTGGGTGAGGCAGGTCCTTGAGGGAGGAGGGTTGAGGGCGGAGGGCGGAG
>JAQGNC010000339.1 GCA_028292065.1 Betaproteobacteria bacterium | reverse complement strand
GTGGCGCACGTAACCGAAACGGACGCTCCGGGATTGCGTCGTCACTGCCGTTCCTCGCAATGACAAGTCCCTGACTGACCAATCGATGGAGGACTCGTCATGTCGTTCTCACTCACTCTCAGCCACGTCGGTCTGTTCGTCACCGACCTGCCTCGCATGGTCGATTTCTATTCCGGGTTTCTAGGTTTTGCCGTGAGCGATCGCGGCGGCACCGCGAGCGGCGGCGAGATCGTGTTCCTCACGCGCGACCCGCGCGAGCATCACCAGCTCGTCCTCGCGAGCGGGCGGCCCGCCGACCTGCAATTCAACGTCGTCAACCAGCTTTCGTTCCGCGTCGACAGTCTCGCCACGCTCAGAGAGCTCCAGCGCGGAATCCGCAACGAGCATGCGACCGAGCTCGGGCCGATGACTCACGGCAATGCGTTGTCGGTGTATCTGCACGATCCGGAGAAGAACCGCGTCGAGCTCCTCATCGATACGCCCTGGTACGTTCCGCAGCCGTGCCGCGTACCGGTCGATCTCTCGCTGCCTGACGATGAGCTCTGGGCGGGGATCGAGCGCAAGGTTCGCGACATGCCGGGCTTCAAGCCGCAAGCGGAATGGAAAGCCGACATCGAGGCAAGGATTGCCGAGGCCGGCGCGAAGCGGCGGCAGGCATCGGAGCGTGTCGAAGCGCCGTGAGCGATGCTCGGGCCCGTTCACGTGTCGACAGGCCGGTGCTGAGCTTGTCGAAGGGCGAACGGCGGCTGCGAGCAACCCCGTTCGGCCTGAGCTTGTCGAAGGGCGAACGGCGGCTGCGAGCGCGCGCAGCTGCTGCGATCTTCGCTGCGTCGATCGCAACACCCGCCACAGCCGCCGGGCAATACCCCGCCGCGCGCCCCATCCGCCTCGTGTCGCCGTTCGCCGCCGGCGGCAGCACCGATACCGTCGGCAGGTTGCTCGCGCCGCGCCTGTCCGAGCGCCTCGGACGGAACGTGGTCGTCGAGAACCGGCCCGGCGCCGGCGGCCTGATCGGCACATCGTTCGTCGCCAAAGCCGTCCCGGACGGTCATACGCTCATCTTCATCAGCGGCGCGTTCACTGCGCATTCCGCGGTCACGAAGAACCTGCCGTACGACCCGGTACGCGATTTCGCGTGGGTCAGCACGGTCCTGACCTATCCTTTCGTGGTCGTGGTGAGAACCGATTCGGCGCTGCAGACCGTGAGCGACCTCATCGCCGCCGCAAAGAAGAATCCGCGCACGCTCAACTACGGCTCGGTCGGAACCGGTTCGGTATTCCACCTCGCCGCGGAGCTCTTCGGCAGCATGACGGGAACCGAGATGACCCACATCCCTTTCAAGGGCGGAGCGGAACCGAACACCGAGCTGATCGCGGGGCGCTTGGACGTGATCTTCACCACGGCGACGACGGCGTATCCGCAGGTCGAGGCCAGGCGCATGCGTGCGCTCGCCGTGACGTCGCTCAAACCCGCACCGCAGTTCCCGGGCGTGCCGACGCTCGCGCAGACCGTCCCCGGTTACGAGGTCGTCTCGTTCAACGGCATCGGCTCGCCGCGGAAGACGCCGCGTGCGGTCGTCGCACGCATCAATCGCGAGATCCGCACGGTGCTCGAACAGCCCGACCTTCGCAAGCGCCTCATCGAGCAGGGCAACGAAGTGCAGCCGGGCACGCCCGAAGAGATGACGCGCAGCGTCGCCGACGACATCCGCAAGTGGCAGCGAATCGTCGCGGAGAGAAACATCGAAGTGCAGTAGTCGCGCAGGCGCCCTCGCCTGCAGCGCTTTCACCACAGCAGGCGAGGCGCCTTAGACGCCGATCAGGCAGTGAGCCGATCCACCACAGCACGATTTGCGACGTTGTCTCGTTCGACCTTGCCGTGCGCAAGGAAGTCGAGGATCTGGTTCGCGGCCGAAGTCCCCATCCGCGTCATCGCCTCCTCGGTCATCGCCGAGACGTGAGGCGTCACGATCACGTTCGGTAGCTGCAGCAGCGGATTCTTCGGGTCGGTCGGTTCTTCGGCGAATACGTCGAGCCCGGCAGCAGCGAGCTTACCCGTGCTGAGCGCTTCGGTCAGCGCGGCTTCGTCGACCACCGGGCCTCGCGAGGTGTTGATCAGGATCGCTGTCGGCTTCATCAACGCGAGCTCGCGCCTGCCGATGAGGCCGCGGGTGTGCTCGGTCAACGGGCAGTGCAGGCTGAGGATATCGACGGTGCCGAGCAGGCGGTCCAGATCGGTCTCCCACGTAACGCCTTCGATCGCACCCTTGCGCGTGCGCGAGTACGCGATCACCTGCGCGCCGAGCGCCGCCGCCATCGCCGCGACCCTGCGCCCGATCTGTCCGAAGCCGATGATGCCGAGCTTGCGGCCGCGAAACTCACGGCCCATGTAAGTGCCTTTCTCCCATTTGCCGCCGCGCAGGTCGCGATCGAGACGCGGCACGTCGCGCGCGAGGCTGAGCATCACCGCTACGCTGTATTCCGCGACCGGATCGGCATTCGCGCCGCCCGCGTTCACGACCGGGATGCCGCGCTCCGTCGCCGCGTCGAGATCGACGCTGTCGATGCCGGCGCCGTGCTTGGCGATGATCTTCAGCGTCGGCGTCGCTTCGAGCACGTGCCGCGTGAACGGCGGCGACAGGCGCATCAAGACCCCGCCGACGCCTTCGCGCGTGATCGTTTCGATCAGCATGTCTTCGGTGATCGGCGGCGAGAGATAGATGGCGCGCGCGCCGGCGTCGGCCATGACTTTTTTTGCATCTTCTGAAAGCTGTTCGTGGGTGACGAGGATTACGGGTTGGGACATCTGGTTTCCTGAAATGAAAACGGGGGTCGGGGTCGGACCCCTTTGAATCAAACCGGGGTCAGACCCCAAAAGGCCGGGGTCTGACCCCAATCGAAGCGGCGTCACAGCCCGTCATCCTGGCGCAGGCCAGGATCCATTTTGACGTTGTCCGCTTTGAAAATGGATCCCGGATCACTCCCGCTACGGCGGGTCCGGGATGACGGCGCACGCGGCGTGCGTCGTTAGCTGACTATGCCGATGTTCCACGGCACGAACTCGTGGTCGCCGAGCCCGAGGAGCTCGCTCTTGCTCGGCTCTCCCGAAGCGACGGCGAGCATGTAATCGAAGATGATCCGGCCCATCTCCTGCACGGTGGAGGTGCCTTCGAGGATGGTGCCGCAGTTGACGTCCATGTCTTCTTCGAGACGCGTGAACATCGGCGTGTTGGTCGCGAGCTTGATCGAAGGCACCGGCTTCGCACCGAAGCACGACCCGCGCCCTGTGGTGAAAGCGATGAGGTTCGCGCCGCCCGCGATCTGCCCCGTCGCGGAGCACGGGTCGAAGCCCGGGGTGTCCATGAAGACGAAACCTTTCTGCGTGACCGGCTCGGCGTACCGATAGACCTCCATCAGCGGGCCGGTGCCGCCTTTCATCGAAGAGCCGAGCGACTTCTCGAAGATGTTCGCGAGGCCGCCGTGCTGGTTGCCGGGACTGACGCGGCCGTTGATCTGCGCGTCGCGTCCCGGGGTGTATTCGTCCTTCCACCAGCGGATGCGTTCCACCAGCTTCTCGCCGACTTCACGCGAGCGCGCGCGTCGCGTGAGGGTGTGCTCGACGCCGTAGATTTCGGGCGTCTCGGAAAGGATGCCGGTGCCGCCGTGACGCACGAGCAGATCGACCGCGGCGCCGAGCGCAGGATTCGCGGTGATCGCGGAGAAGCCGTCCGAGCCGCCGCACTGGAGACCGACCAGGATGTGGCTCGCCGGCACGCGAGTGCGCGTGACGCGGTTCGCGTCCGGCAGCATCGCTTTCACTGCCGCGATGCCGGCTTCGATCGTCTTGCGCGTGCCGCCGGTCTCCTGCATGACGAGCATCTGCAGACGGTCGCTCGCGTCGAGCTTCTGCTCCTGCATGAGGCCTTTGATCTGGTTGCGCTCGCAGCCCAGGCCCACGACGAGCGCACTCGCGAGATTCGCGTGGCGTATGAAACCCGCCATCGTGCGGCGCAGGAGGTCCATCGGCTCGCCGGTCATCTCCATGCCGCAGCCGGTGCCGTGGGCGAACGCGACCACGCCGTCGACGTTCGGGTATTCGGCGAGACGCTCTTCGGTGAAGTATTCGGCGATCTTGTGAACCACGGTCGCCGAGCAGTTGACCGTCGACAGCACGCCGACGAAATTGCGGGTGGCGACCTGGCCGTTGTCGCGAACGATGCCCATGAACGTCGCACGCTCGCTCTCAGGGACCATGTCGACAGGCTTGAAGTCCTGCGCGTGCGCGTAGTCGCGGTCGAACTCGCGAAATTCCATGTTGTGCGAATGCACGAAAGTGCCTGGCGCAATGTCGGCGTTCGCGAAGCCGATCGTGACGTTGTATTTGAGAATCGGGTCGCCTTTTTTGATCGCTCGCGCCGCGATCTTGTGTCCCGCCTGGACCTGGCTGCGCACCGAGATACCTTCGCGCTCGAGCTTCGCGCCGATCGGGAGGTCGGTGCGGGCGATGACGACGTTGTCGTTGTCGTGGAGGCGGATCGCCGAGCCGGCGGCCGGTTTCTCGTGAATTTCGATCATTGCGAAGCTCCTGTGGGTATTCGGATCAAAGCGTCACCGGTCACGCCTACAATGGCGACCTTTGGGGGCGGCGAAGCAGCGGGCGCCGTCGACAGCGCAAGTACTGGACAGGCATTTTATACGAGCGCGCCGCCCGCGATTGATGCGCATTACCCGGCGTGCAGTGACAACAACATGAACACTCATCGAAGCGTAGCGGTCATCGGCGCAGGCCCTGCCGGCCTGATGGCGGCCGAAGTCCTCGCCGCGCAAGGCGTGCAGGTCGATGTCTATGAGCGCATGCCGTCGGTCGGCCGCAAGCTCCTGATGGCCGGCAGAGGCGGGCTCAACATCACCCACACCGAGCCGCGCGACGCTTTTCGCGCGCGATACCGCGAAGCTCGCGGGGCGCTCGAGCCGATGCTGAACGCGTTCGGCGCCGAAGCGCTGCGCGAGTGGGTCCACGGCCTGGGCATCGCTACTTTCGTCGGCACCTCCGGACGGGTTTTTCCTCACGAGATGAAAGCCGCGCCGCTGCTGCGTGCGTGGCTGCACCGCCTGCGCGAGGCCGGCGTGAAGATCCACGTGCGCCATCGCTGGCGCGGGTGGGATGGCGAGGGACTGCTCGCGTTCGACACGCCGCAGGGGAAACGCGCCCGCGCGTACGACGCGGTTCTGCTGGCCCTCGGCGGCGGAAGCTGGCCGCAGCTCGGCTCCGACGGCGCGTGGGTCGAGCTGCTCGAAGCGCGAGGCGTCGACGTGGACGCGTTACGCCCCGCGAATTCGGGTTTCGACGTGGACTGGAGCGAGCATTTCAGGACGCGCTTCGGCGGCAACCCGGTGAAATCGGTGGTCGCCACTGTCCGTGACGCGGCAGGGGTCAGGCATCAGCGCCACGGCGAGCTCGTGGTGACCGCCACCGGAATCGAAGGCGGAGTCGTCTATGGGTTGTCTGCGAGCCTGCGCGAAGCCATCGAGCAGAACGGGGCCGCGACGCTCGAGCTCGACCTGGCGCCGGGCTGGGAACTGACCCGGCTCATCGACGAGCTCTCGCGCCCTCGCGGCTCGCGATCGTTGTCGAGCCACGTGCAAAGCCGCACCGGGCTCAAAGGCGTGAAGATGGGCTTGCTGCGCGAAGTGCTGGCCGCCGAAGAGGTCGCGCAGCCCGAGCGTCTTGCCGCGGCAATCAAAGCGCTGCCGCTACGGCTCGTGCGGCCGCGGCCGCTTGCAGAGGCGATCAGCAGCGCGGGCGGCGTGCGCCTGGACGCACTCGACGAGCGCCTGATGCTGCGCGCGATGCCCGGGGTGTTCTGTGCGGGCGAGATGCTCGACTGGGAAGCGCCGACCGGCGGCTATCTGCTGACTGCGTGCTTCGCGACCGGTCGTGCGGCAGGGCAAGGGGTGCTCGACTGGCTTTCCAGCGGCGACCTCGGAGCGGCGTTCAAGTAGCACTGCGGCGTCAGGTCCGCGCCTCCGGTGCCGCGGCCCGGTGCCCGAGCGGCGCGAGCGTCAGCCCGAGCCGGCTCACCGCGACGACCGCCTGGGTGCGGTTGGTCACGTTGAGCGCTTTCAGTATCGCCGCGACGTGGATTTTCACCGTGCCTTCGGCGAGGTTGAGATCGCGGCAGATGACTTTGTTCGGCTTGCCCTGGACCAGCAGCGACAGGACTTCGCTCTGGCGCGGCGTGAGGCCGATGTCGGCCGCCTGGGCCTTCGCGTCGTACAGCGACGCGCTCTGACGCACCGCGGGCGCGGCGCTCGACTGCGACATCACTTCGGCGGGCAGATACACGCCGCCGGCGAGCACGAGGCGTAGTGCACCGACCATCACCCGGCTCGACTGCGACTTCGGGATGAAACCCATGGCGCCTGAATCGAGCGCACGCATGACTTCGTTGCGATCCTCCGACGCGGAAAGCACCACGACCGGAACGCTCGGATGACGCTCGCGCAGGACCTCGAGCCCGTCGAGCCCGCTGATGCCGGGGAGCCGGATGTCGAGCAGCACGAGCGCGAGCTCGGGCTCGCGGCCGGCGATCGCGAGCGCCTCGTCGCAGTCGCCCGCCTCGAGCACCTCGTTGTCCGGATCGAGCTGCTGCAACACCGAACGCATCGCTTCGCGTATCAGGGGATGATCGTCGACGACCAGTATCTTCACACCACGCCTCTTCACACTGTCGGAATCACTGTTGCCCCGCTTAGTCTATTACAACCGCCGCGCGGCAGTACCGTCCCTTGGACCTATGTCACGCTTCACGAGCGCCGCCGGCGGCCTGCGCCTGAGCGGGCCTCTGATACTATCGTCGCAGAGCCACGCACCGGCCGTATCCCGGTAAAACGGCGGCTTACGTCTACGAAAGGCGAACAGAGATGAACGACGCGGTCATACCCCAGCATCTCAGTCCCGAAACCGTTCTCGGGCAGATGAAGCAGCACGGCGTGACTCACGTCGTGTGGCTGCCCGACAGCGAGACCAACTGGCTTTACCTCCTCATGCAGGCCGAGCCGACGCTCACGCTGGTGGCCGTGCCGCGCGAGGGACTCGCGGCTTCGGTCGCGGCCGGGCTCGCCGCAGGCGGCAAGAAGCCGCTCATCCTCATCCAGAACACCGGCCTCATGGAATCGGGCGACTCGATCCGCGGCTGGCTGCTCGGGCTCGACATCCCGGTCGTGCTCATGGTCGGTTTGCGCGGCTGGACGCGCCATGGCGTGACGCAGGACACCGCCGCGGTCTACACCGAGCGCTTCCTCAACGCGTTCAACATCAACTACTACCTGGTCGAAAGCGACGCGGACGCGGAGCGCATTTCGGTGGCGTTCGCGGAAGCGGAGAAGACGCGCCGGCCGGTGGCGGTGCTCGTCGGCGACGAATATCACGGGTTCGTTTCGAAGTGAGTTCAAAACCCCATCCTGACCTTCCCCCTGAAGGGGAAGGAGA
>JAQGNC010000334.1 GCA_028292065.1 Betaproteobacteria bacterium | reverse complement strand
AGCGGCGACACGACGAGCGCCGTGCCTTCGCGCAGCAGCGCCGGCAGCTGGTAACACAGCGACTTGCCGCCGCCGGTCGGCATCAGCACGAGCGCATCGCCCCCGCCGGTGACGTGCGAGACGATCTCTTCCTGCCTTCCGCGGAAAGCGGGATGGCCGAAGGTGGTTTGAAGGAGTTGGAGTGCGCGCTCGGGTGTCGCAGACATCGGGTGCGGAAGGAATAGGCCGGCGTTGAGCGGCGCGCATCGGCCGCCGACGGATTTTACAGACGGATCGTGCTGCGCAGCGAGCGCTGCGAGCCGAAGGAAAGAAGTCCCGGCGGGAAACCTTGCGGTTTCCCGCCGAGGCGGCTACCGCGCCACGGCCGCAGCCCTGGCCTGAGGCCACATGTCGGCGAGACCGTCCGCATCGGTGGCGGTGATCGTCGTGCGTACCATGTGGCGAGGCTTGTCGGAAGGCCACGGCCGCCCGCGGTGCAGGACCGCGCGGTTGTCCCACATGATCACGTCGCCGGCGCGCCAGCGATGCTGCCAGGTGTGGCCTGGCGCGGTCGCAGCCGCGGTGAGCTCGTCGATGAGCGCCTGCGCGGCTTCATCCGGCATGCCGTCGATCGCGTAAGTGTGAGACGCGATGTAGAGCGAATCGCGAGCGTTCGCGGGATTGCGCCAGCGCATGCGCCACGACACCGGCGGCATGGTCGATTTCTCGCGGTCCGACGCGAGCTCACGTGCGATCTTGCCGCGCGAGTGGGCGTAGTCGTGCCACGCGACCGCGTGCTCGAGCCTGGCGCGCAGCGACGGCGCCAGGCGGTCCCACGCCAGACGCGTCGAGGCGAACTCGGTCTCGCCGCCGCTCGGCGGGACGACGCGCGCCGAGAGCACCGAGGCGAGCGCCGGCGGAATCTTGAAGCAGCTGTCGGTATGCCAGAGCTGGTTCGCTTTCGCACGCAGCTCTTCCTTGTGCCCCGGCGGCACGAGGCCGCCGGTTACGCGATCGATGTTGGTCAGGATGCTGTACGGCGTGCCTTCGCCGAGCGACGCGGCTTTCGCGGTCTCGAGCGGGCCGAAGCGTCTCGAATACGCCGCCTGGAGCTCGTCGGTGACCGGCTGGTCGCGAAAGAGCAGCACCGAGTGTTCCTCGAACGCCTCTCTGACTCGCGCGTAAGCGTCGTCGCTTGCGACGACCTCGGTGAGACCGGCACCCCGCACTTCAGCGAAGAATCCCGGCCCGAGCGGTACGACTTCGATGCGCATCGCTTCAGACCGCATAGTTGGGGTCTTCGCGGTCGAGCTTGCGCCGCAGCGCCGCCCACAGCAGCTTGCCGCCGGCGCCGCGTCCGGTGAGGCTCAGCTCGCGGCCCTGTTGCACGGTGTAATCGACGATCTCGCCCGGGATCGGGTTCGGCTCCGCCCCGCCGGTCAGCGTGGCGAGCTGGAAGCGGCACGCGCGCTCGATGCGGTTCATGCGCGCGAAAGCTTCGGCGACGGTCGCGCCGACGGTGAGCGTCCCGTGATTGCGCAGGATGAGCATGGTGCCGTCGCCGAGGTCCTCGACGATGCGAGCGCGCTCGTCTTCCGCATCGGCGACGCCTTCGTAGGCGTGATAGCGCACTTCGCCCAGACAGGTGAGCGCCATCTGCGTGATCGGCAGCAGGCCCTGCTTCTGCGATGAAACGCCGACCCCCGCATTGGTGTGGCAGTGCATGACGCAGTTCTTGTCGTGCGCAGCCATGTGTACCGCGCTGTGGATCACGAAACCGGCGCGATTGACCTCGTATTGGGACTCGGAGAGCTTATTGCCTTCGGTATCGATCCTGACCAGCGATGACGCGGTGATCTCGTCGAAGAGCAGGCCGTAAGGGTTGATCAGGAACTCATCTTCCGCGCCGGGAACGCGCAGCGAAAAATGGGTGCCGAGCATGTCGGTCCAGCCCAGGGTCGCGGCGATGCGGAAAGCGGCTGCGAGCTCGCAGCGCGCTTCCCACTCGGCGGCGCTGATGCCGCGCGGCACGCGGGCGGGACGGATACGGGTGACGGTGGATTTCCTGGCGGGCATTACGGCCTCCGGTGCGTGAGCCCCAAGGTTAATGCGATCGGATTGCGCAGGCAAACCGCGAGGCTGTGAAGACCACATCGTGAGAGGAGCGGAGGACGGCGTGCGACGGTTTGTCTTATGGGCGGTGCTCGGCGTCGTCATCGCGGCGCCGTGGTATGCGCTGCGCACGGGGCTTCTTGCGATTCCCGACGAATGGAACCCGTGGGCGCCGCTTTCGCTCGAGCAGCCGCTCGGGTGGACGACGCGCTTCAAGCTCGCGCGAGTATCACGCGACGACACGATGTGCCTCGCGGTCCTCGAGCGGAGCGGCATGCGCTACGAGCCTGTCGCGGACCGCGAGGTCGCGCCGGGATGCGGGTTCGACAATGCGGTGAGAATCCGCGCGATCGGCTCCCGCGACAACCCCGTCGCGGTCGAGCCTTTCACCCTCACGTGCCGCAGCGCCCTGTCGCTCGCGCTATGGGAGCGGCACATCGTACAGCCGGCGGCGCGCGCCTGGTTCGATGCGCCGGTCACACGACTCGAGCACTTCGGCAGTTACGCCTGCCGCAACATCTACAGCCGCAAGGAAGCGCCGTTGAGCCGCCACGCCACCGCGGACGCGCTCGACGTCGCCGCCTTCACGCTTGCCGACGGCAGGCGGGTCCGCGTCGATCGCGACTGGCGCGGACACGACGCGCAAGCGCTCTTCCTGCACGATGTGCACAGCGGCGCGTGCCGGGTCTTCGACAGCGTGCTCGGCCCCGACTACAACGCCGTGCACGCCAACCATTTCCATCTGGATCGCGGCGGCTTCCGCGTCTGCCGTTAACGAGTGTGTAGCGCAGGCGCCTCGCCTGCAGCGGTGTGCTCTGCGATCAGCGCGCGAACCGGAGCGAGCGCCTGCAGGCGAGGCGCCCGCGCGACGTGTTCGACCGGGCTAGCGCGGCCCGTATACCGTCCCGACCGGCGTGCCGTAAGTGCCCCCGACGCCGGCGCGGAAAAGGTTATCGGCTTCGGCGCGGCTCAGGAAACCGTCGCGGTTCGCGTCGTAGCGATCGAACGTGAGCGGATTCGCGATCGCCGCGGCTTCGGCTCGCGACAGGTAGCCGTCGCGGTTGACGTCGAGCGACTCGAACGAGATCACCGGTGCGGGCGCGACACGCGGACCCGCATAGCGGTCGGAGGACATGACGGGCGCGGCTTCGCTGCGGCTCAGGAAACCGTCGCGGTTGATATCGAGCGACTCGAACGACATGACCGCGGGCGCCGCTGCGCGGCTCTGGAGGTACTGCAGGTGCGGCGTCGCTTCGGTCATCGAGATGAAGCCGTCGCGATTGGTGTCGACCGTCTCGAAAGAGGCGCCGGGAATGTTGTTGAACGTGGCGCCCGCTTCGGCGCGGCTGAGGAAGCTGTCGCCGTTGGTGTCGAGTCTTCTGAACATCTCGGCTGCGGTCTCGATGGGGGCGGCAGGAACGCCGACGGCGAGGTTGAGCGGCGCAGCTTCGGCGGGACTGAGAAAGCCGTCGCGGTTGGTGTCGAGCCTGTCGAACAGCGCCACCGGATTATCGTTGGCCACCGGGCCGCCGGAGGTATACACGCTCGTTCCCATCGGGTCGTAAGGCGCGCACGCGCTCAGCGCGGCAGCGCACGCCGCTGGCAGCAGGGCGAGGCGCAAGGTGCTCTTCAGGTCGGTTTTCATAAAGGTCTCCTCAGGTTGTTCCGAAAACTTCCTGAAGGACCAAGTTTCGTGCCTGAACAGCAATAGAGGTGACTTAGTGCCTGCTTACGGCGCGATACTCACGAGGTGATCGAGCTGCGCTTGACCACGAGCTCGATGACGTTCCTGTCGCCACGCCTCGAATAGCTGCGATCGGACGAGAGCTCGTTCAGAAACACGATGCCGAGCCCGCCGACGGGACGCTCTTCGGGCACTGCCGCATCGAAATCGGGTTCTTCGGCGAGAAAGGGGTTGTACGCGGGTGCGCAATCTTCGTAGACGAGCCTGCAGCCGTGCTCGTGGACGTGGATGGTGAGCCACACGGGCTCGTCGCAATCGCCGCCGTAGCCGTGATAGACGGTGTTGGCGAACAGCTCTTCGACGAGAAGCTCGGCGCGTTTGCGCTCGTCGTCCTCGAGGCTCGCGCAGGCGGTATCGATGAACGCACGGATGGCGTGGAACTCCGCCTGTTTTGCGGTGAAGCGTCGCGTCTCCGGGTTATGCACCCCTGCAGCTCCCCTTTGTTTTGAGGCTAGTATAGCGGCGGCGCGTGGGCGCGGTATAACATTCGCCCGTCGCTACACCTCGCAGGAGAACCGCATGAAACCCCGCTTCAGTACTGCCGCAGCCGCCCTTTTCTGCGCATTCGCGGCGCTCGGCGCGACGAGCGCTGTCGCCGATGCCGGCCGCGTGAAAGTGTCCTCGGGCGCGGTGCATATCGAGCGCGGCGGGCAGCGCATCGCGGCGCCGGTCGACACCGTGGTGCAGGCCTCCGACACGATCGTCACCGGGGCGAACGGCTCGGTCGGCGTGACCTTCGTCGACAACACTCGAGTCTCGGCGGGGCCGAACAGCGTGCTGTCGATCAACCGTTACCAGTTCGATCAGACGACGCATGCCGGCACTTTCGATGCCACGATCAAGCGCGGCACGCTCGGCGTCATCTCCGGGAAAATGGCGAAGGCATCGCCGGACGCGGTGACGGTGCGCACCGCATCGCTCGTCATGGGCGTGCGCGGCACCGAGTTCGTCGTGCACGCGGGAGAATGATCCTGCGCGGCGTACTCGCCGGTCTCGCACTGCTGCTCGGGGCGTGCGCGCAACAACCCGCGGGTCCGGTCCCGTCCGACCGCGTGGTGCTCCTGCCCGGCAGCGACGGCATGACCGGCGCCGTCATCGTGAGGCAGGGCGGCAGCGAAGCGCGCATCGACCAAGCGTACGGCAGCGCTCGCGCGGGCGCGGGCGGCGCTCTCGAAGTGACCCAGGCCGACGCGGCGCAGGTGCGCGCGGAGTTCGCGGACGCGCTGAGCGCGATGCCTCCGGCCCCGCTGTCGTTCATCGTGTATTTCGTCTTCGGCCAGGACGAGCTCACCGAAGAATCGCGCAAGGATCTCGGCCCGGTGCTCCAGGACATCACGCGCCGCGCCACACCCGAAGTCACGGTGATCGGACACGCCGACCAGGCGGGACCCGAGCGCGTGAACGATACCCTCGCCATGCGCCGCGCCGAGCGTGTGAAAGAGCTGCTCGTGCAGCGCGGTGTGCGCGCCGAGCGCATCGTCGCGATCGGACGCGGGTCGCGCGAGCCTGCGGTGCGCGCCGCCGAAGGTGTCGCCGAAGCGCGCAACCGG
>JAQGNC010000308.1 GCA_028292065.1 Betaproteobacteria bacterium | reverse complement strand
GGATCGATGCCGAGCAGCTTCGCGTAATTGCGCAGAAAGCCTCGCACGAAAACGCGGCCCGGCAAGCGGTCATACGCGCCTTCTTCCAGCGCCTCGACCTGCGCCGGCGAGAGCTTGAGGTGCCGTGCGACGTCGCTCACGCTCAGGTTGAGCTCTTCGCGCGCAGCGGAGAGCATCGCTCCGGGGGCGCTGTCGTGTCTCGCGTAATAGCCTTGGCTCATTCGTCGATTCCGGCGAGGAGAGCCCTCGCTTCTTTGGACTGGGGAAAGTTACGGGTGAGCTGCGTGCCGTAGCTCGCAACGGCGTCGCGGTCCCCGAGCTTGCGCTCCACGCGCAGTGCGAGCCACAGGAGCTCGGGGTTGGCCGGCGAAATCTTCTCGAGGCGTATCAGGTAATCCTTCGCCAGCGGATACGCGTGTCGCGCATACGCCATGTCGGCGAGCTGGTACAGCGCCTGCGGCTGTCCGCCGCGGATCTTGAGCGCTTTGTTGAAGTAATCCTCGGCCCCCGCGGCGTCACCGCGGCGGCGCAGGCAAAGACCCGCGTTCACATACGAGCGATCGGGGTTCTGGTAAAGCGGATTGCGCAATGCGGCGAGGAAATAGCGTATCGCCTCGTCTTCACGCTTGCGGTCGCAGAGGAAGCGGCCGTAATTGTTGTTCGCATCCGAGTCGAGCGGATCGATACGCAGCGCGCGCTGAAAATGCTCGTGCGCGTACTTGTCCTCCTTCAGCTCGGCGTAGACGAGGCCGGCGACGTTGTAAGCAGGACCGTAGTTCGGGTCGGCGCGCAGCGCTTCGCGAACTTCCTCGAGCGCGATGCCCATGTTGCCCATCTCGTAATACCCGGAAGCGAGCTCGGTGTGGATCCGCGCGCGGTCGCGCACCTGGTCGTCAGGGCCGGTTGTGGTCGGGGTCTTGAATGCGGGCTCGTTGCGAGGAAGCGCGCAGCCCGCAAGCGCGAGCGTCAACAGGCACGCGGCGGCCACGGCGGGCCCCTTCATCCGACCCGCTCCTCGGCGGCCTGCACGCGAGGCACGCCGGCTTCCGCAGCCAGTGCGCGCGGCGCGCGAGGCGCGCTGTCTTCCTGCGTGGCACGCGCCTCGCGGCGGGCGTGACGGCGCGTGCGGTCCTGGACTTCCCCCGCGAGCTGGCCGCACGCGGCGTCGATGTCGTCGCCCCGCGTTTTCCGCACCGTGGTCGTGAGATCGGCGCGAATCAGCACGTCGCGAAAACGCGCGACCGCCTCGGGTTTGGAGCGCTCGTAACCGGAACCGGGAAACGGGTTGAAAGGGATGAGGTTGAGCTTGCACGGTACGTCGGTGACGACCGCCGCAAGCTCACGCGCGTGGGCGAGCGTATCGTTCACCCCGTCGAGCAAGACGTATTCGAACGTGACGAAATCGCGAGGCGCTTTCTCGATGTAGCGCACGCATGCCTTGAGCAGCTCGCGGATCGGGTACTTGCGATTGATCGGCACGAGCTCGTTGCGTAGCGCATCGTTGGGCGCGTGCAGCGACACCGCGAGCGCGACCGGACACGCATCGCGCAGCCGGTCGATCGCGGGGACGAGCCCCGACGTCGACAGCGTCACGCGCCGGCGCGACAGCCCGTACGCCGAATCGTCGAGCATGAGCTGCATCGCGGCGACGACGTTGTCGAAGTTCGCGAGCGGCTCGCCCATGCCCATCATGACGACGTTGGTGATCGGCCGCTCGGCGATCGGGTGGCCCGCGGCGTCGCCCTTTAGCGCCCGGTTCGCAAGCCACAGCTGACCGATGATCTCGGCCACCGAGAGATTGCGGTTGAAACCCTGGCGCCCGGTCGAGCAGAAGGAACACTCGAGCGCGCATCCCGCCTGCGACGACACGCACAACGTTCCGCGCGACGTTTCAGGGATGAAGACGGTCTCGATCGCGTTGTTGGTCCCGACGTCGAGCAGCCACTTGCGCGTGCCGTCGCCGGCGGTCGTGTCGCGCCGCACCGCCGGCGCCTGGACCGTCGCAGTTTTTTCGAGCTGCTCGCGAAACGCTTTCGAGATGTCGGTCATCGCGCCGAAATCATCGGCGTGCGCCTGGTGCATCCAGCGCATGAGCTGCTTTGCGCGAAACGGCTTCTCGCCGAGCGCGGCGCAAAACGCCTGCAGCTCGACGGGAGAGAGGCCGAGTAGATTCACCATGGTCGAAGCACTCGTTTCAGCGCGAGCAGATATCCAGCGTTGGGAAGAAGTAGGCGATTTCCACGGCGGCGTTCTCGGCGGAATCCGAGCCATGCACCGCGTTCGCATCGATGCTTTGAGCGAAATCGGCGCGGATAGTGCCCTGGTCCGCTTTCTTCGGGTCGGTGGCGCCCATGAGATCGCGATTTTTCTGCATCGCGTTCTCGCCTTCGAGCACCTGGATCATGACCGGTCCGGAAATCATGAAATCGACGAGGTCCTTGAAGAAGGGCCGCGCTTTGTGCACTGCATAAAAGCCTTCGGCGTCAGCGCGTGAAAGCTGCTTCATGCGGGCCGCGATGACGCGCAGGCCGGCTTTTTCGAAGCGGGTGTAAATCTCGCCGATGACGTTTTTCGCCACAGCGTCCGGTTTGATGATGGACAAAGTCCGCTCTACAGCCATTCAGTATCCCCTGGTCTCTTGAATCTAACCCGTAAGGTTAGCACGATAAGGCTTTGAAATAAAGCAGGATCGACGCCAAAAGCGCGCGTTATCAGGGGCTTAACCGCGGCCGGGGACGCCCGGGGAAGCGTGCCACGAAGCTTCGACCGAAGGCTCCCCCGGCCCTGCGTGGAAGCGGTGATCGACCGCGACCCCGGGAATGCACGCGAGTGTGTCTCCAGAATAGATGAAGGGGACGCGGCTGCGCTCCCACGCCGGCATCTGCGCTTCCTGCAGCAGGTTCTTGACCGTTCGCGCCGGCCGGTTTGCGGCGAGCTGGAGGCGCTCCCCGCCCAGCCGCGCCCGTATTGTCACGGGCCGGGTTTCGAGCAGCGCGAGGCTCATGCCGGTCCCGCACGCGGGCCGCATCGCCAGCACGCCGCCCAGACCGGACAAGGCTATCTCGGGCTCGCCCTGCCACACCACGGGCGCCGCCGCGGCCGCCGGCGCGCGCGCCGGCAGCAGATACAACGACCCCGCGCGGCGCCGCATTTCGCAATCGCCGAGATCGACGTGCACCCGCGCGTCGCCGCGTGCGTCGAGCGCCTGGCGCAAAGCCTCTTTGAGCCGATCGGCATCGGGCAGGCGCCACCCGCGCGATCCGATGGTAAAGCGCAGCAGGTTTCTGGCTCTCGCGGGAGATAGCTCGCGCAGCCGCGCCAGCGGCAGCGGCCCGCCCGGCGCGGCGTCACCCGCGTCGAGCGCGGCGAGCTCGTCGAGGAGCTGCGCGGCTTCACCCATGTGGCGCGCGGCGCGCACGAGGGTGCCGCGGTAACCCGGCACGCGTTGCGCGATCCGCGGTGCGATCTCGTGGCGCACCCAGTTGCGCAGGAACACCGTGCTCGCGTTACTTTCGTCTTCCACCCAGACGAGCTTGCGGCGCTTCGCATACGCCTCGATGTCTGCGCGGGAGACGTCCAGCAAAGGCCGGACGAGCGACACCTTGCGTCCCTCATCCCTCATCCCTCCGCCCTCATCCCTGCGCCCGCCCTCATCCCTGCGAACGACCGGCATCGCCGCGAGCCCGCGCACCCCCGCCCCGCGAAAAAGCTGGAGCAGGACAGTCTCGGCCTGGTCGTCGGCGTTGTGGGCGAGCACGACGACATCGGCGCGGCTTTTACGCAGCGCCGCGTAACGCGCCTCACGCGCCGCGGCTTCGGTGCTGTTGCCGCGTGCGACGTCGACTGTGACCACGCGGCACGGGACGCCGCGCGCGCGGCACGCGGCGCGGCAAAACCGCGCCCATTCAGAAGCAGAGGGACTGAGCTGGTGATCGACGTGCAGCGCGCGCAGCTCGAAGTTGAGTTGCGGCGCGAGTCCCACGAGGAGGTCGAGCAGCACGATCGAATCGATTCCGCCGCTTAAAGCCAGCAGCACCCGGTCGCGAGGCTCGACGACGCTCTTCAGGCACGCCGCGACGGCTGCGGCGGGATCACGCCGATCCGCTTCAGCGGGCTTCGACTTCCTTGAACTTGCCATAGCCGATCAGCCGGTCGAAGCGGGTCTCGAGGAGCTCGGCCAGGGGTTTGTCGCGCAGCTGCTTCCAGCTTTCCTGCAGCGCTTTTTTCAGGCTCTGCATCATCGTGTCGTGGTCGCGATGCGCGCCGCCGAGAGGCTCGTGCACGATCTTGTCGACGAGCCCGAGCGCCTTGAGCCGCGTGGCGGTGATGCCGAGGGTCTCCGCGGCTTCGGCCGCGTGCTCGGCGCTTTTCCAGAGGATGGAGGCGCAGCCCTCGGGAGAGATCACCGAGTAGGTCGAATACTGGAGCATGAGCGTGGTGTCGCCGACGGCGAGCGCGAGCGCGCCGCCCGAGCCGCCTTCGCCGACCACGGTGCACACCACCGGTACCTTGAGGTCGGCCATCGCGTAGAGGTTGCGGCCGATCGCTTCGGACTGGCTGCGCTCTTCGGCGCCGACGCCCGGATACGCGCCGGGCGTATCGATGAAAGTGAATACCGGTACGCCGAACTTCTCGGCGAGCTTCATCAGGCGCAGCGCTTTGCGATAACCCTCGGGCTTGGGCATGCCGAAGTTGCGGCGGATCTTTTCCTTGGTGTCACGGCCTTTCTGGTGGCCGATCACCATGCACGTCTCGCCGTTGAAGCGCGCGAGCCCGCCGACGATCGCCGCGTCGTCCGCGAAAGTGCGATCGCCGTGCAGCTCTTCGAAGCCTTCGAACAGCGCATGAGCGTAATCGAGCGTGTAAGGCCGCTGCGGATGGCGTGCGACCTGGGCGATCTGCCACGCCGAGAGCTTGGCGTAGATGTCTTTGGTCAGCGTCTGGCTTTTCTTCTGCAGCCGGGCGATCTCCTCGGAGATGTCGACGGCCGAATCGTCCTGCACGAAGCGCAGCTCTTCGATCTTGGTTTCGAGCTCGGCGATCGGCTGCTCGAAATCGAGAAAGGTGGTTTTCATGGGATTGATTTTACCGGAAGCCGACCGGCTTCACCCTTCACCCTTCACCCTTCACCCTTCACCCTTCACCCTTCACCCTTCACCCTTCACCCTTCACCCTTCACCCTTCACCCTTCACCCTTCACCCTTCACCCTTCACCCCCTCAGTACCCCGCCACCCCCGCTCCGCGCGGATCGCTCGCCGCCTGCGCCGCCCCGCCGCGCTTCGCCTTGAACACCGCCTGCATGTTGCCCCAGCGGCGGTTGGCCACGACGACCTCGTGGCCTTTCGCGCTCATCGCGGCGCGCCACTCGGCGGAAAAACCCTGCGGTTCGACTTCGACGTGATCGGGCCAGTACTGGTGGTGGTATCGCGGCATGGCGACCAGCCGCGCGAGGTCGACGTCGGGCGCTCGCAGGTATTCGAGCGTGGCGAGCAGGACCTGGCTCACGATCCGCGAACCGCCCGGCGCGCCGAGAACGAGCACCCCCTTGTCGTCCTCGACGAAAGCCGGCGTCATGCTCGAGAGCGGACGCTTGCGAGGCTCGATGCGGTTGGCGAGACCGCCTTTGAGCATGAACGCATTCGGCACGTCGGCACGCAGGGTGAAATCGTCCATCTCGTTGTTGAGGAGAACGCCGGTTCCCGCGGGCACGACGCCTGAGCCGAACAGCAGATTGATCGTGACCGTCGCGGCGACGCGGTTGCCTGCGCTGTCGACGATCGACAGATGTGTCGTGTTCCGGCTTTCCGCTTTGGGCAGACCGTCGGGGACCACGCCGAGTGCATCGCTGCGGCTCGCCTTGGTCGCCGTGATGCTCGCCGCACGCGATCGGGCGTAGTCGCGCGACACGAGGCGCGCGACCGGCACGCGCACGAAGTCGGGGTCGGCGAGATAGCGCGCGCGATCGTGAAAAGCGCGCCGCAAAGCTTCCACGATCAGATGATCGGTCGCAGGCTCGCCGACGCGCTCGAGCGCAAACCCTTCGAGCATCGCGAGCGATTGCGCGAGTGCGATACCGCCCGCTGAAGGCAGCGCCGCGGCGGTGATCGTCGCGCCGCGATACTCGAAACGCACCGGCTCGCGCTCGATCACCTTGTAGCCCGTGAGATCGGCGGCGCGCCATGCCCCGCCGGCGCGGTTGACCGCATCGACCATCGCCGCCGCCACCGGCCCTTCGTAGAAACCCGCCGCACCCGAGCGCGCGATCCGCTCGAGCGTGGCCGCGAGCGCCGGCTGTCGCAAACGATAGCCCGTCTGCGGGGCGCGGCCACGGTCGAGGAAAACCTCGGTGTTCACGCCGGACTGCAGGAAGCTTTCGCGCATTTTCGCGATCTGCGCGTAGCGCGAGTCGACCTGAAAACCTTCGCGCGCGAGCCGGATCGCGGGTGCCAGCGTGACCGCGAGCGGCAACTTGCCGTAGCGCTGCTCGAGGTGAACCAGCGCGGCGGGCAACCCTGGAATCGCCGCCGCGGTTCCGCCGCGCACGGTCGCGCCCGGTATCGGCCGTCCGTCGCGATCGAAATACTGCGACATCGCGACAGCGCCCGGAGCGGTCTCGCGCGCGTCGACCATCACCTGCGCGGAATCGGCCGCCCGATGCAGCAGGAAGAACCCGCCCCCGCCCAGCCCCGACGAATAAGGCTCTACCACCGCGAGCGCCGCCGCGACCGCGATGGCCGCGTCGAAAGCGTTGCCTCCGCGCTCGAGCACCGCGTGGCCCGCTGCGGTCGCGAGCGGGTGAGCCGAAGCGACCGCCGCGGTCTGTTCGGCACCCGCGTGGCGCACCGCTGCGCACGAGACGATCAGCGTAAAGACGACCAGCCGCCACCATGCGCCCGTAGACGAACGCCTGCCCATTGCCGCCGCTGCTGCCCGCTCCCTCATTACGCCCACCGTTTCAGCTTCATCGAAGCGCGACGATATAGACGCGCTCATCGTGCCGCAAGTCGCGCGGCGGTCGCGCCGCGAGCGTGGGCGATAATGGGATGATGCCCTCCTCTCGAGCGCCTGCGACCGAGGCCGACCGGTGACGCGCTGGAAGCCGCTGCTCTTCGTACTGTTCTCCGGCTACGCCGCGGTGCTCGCGTGGCACGCCTTTGAGCGCATCGGCGTCGTGAGCCTCGAAGCGCGAGCCCGGCTGATCGAGGAACACCGCCTGTGGGAGCTGCAGCCCGGCTTTCGCGGCAAGCCTGAGAACTGGACGCGGCTCGCGGCGCGTCTCCTGAACGACCGTCAGCTGATGACTCGCATCACGGCCAAGTACGGGCCGGCCGGCGAGCAGATCGAGCTCGATTACCGCCGCGACGTCGCGATCGCGCAGGCCGAAGTCGTCGTCACCGCGGTTTTCGTTTTCGTGCTGCCGCTGTCCATCCCGTACGGAATCATCCTGCTCACCCGCAGGCGCCCGCCGCCTGCGACGGCCGCGCCGCCGCGGCCTTCGAGCCTGGACGACCCGCGCTACAAGCCGCCACCGGAGAAAGATTGACGAGCGCGTCGGTTATGATTGCCGCCTCATAAAAAATTGCGAGGACCGATCATGAAAACGCTGATGCCCGCGCTGCTCGCGCTGGCTGCGCTCGCGCCCGCCGGCGCCGGTGCGCAGAGCTACCCGACCAAACCGGTGCGGCTGATCGTGGGTTTCACGCCGGGCGGCGGGGTCGACATCAACGCGCGCATGGTCGCAGCCGAGCTCACCAAGTCGTTCGGGCAGCAGTTCATCGTCGACAACCGGCCCGGCGCAGGCACGAACATCGCGAACGAGCTGGTCGCCAAATCGCCGCCCGACGGCTATACGCTGCTCGTCAATACCGCGGCGGTCGTGATCAACATGAGCCTGTACCGCAAAGTGAATTTCGATGCGATCAAGGATTTCACGCCGGTATCGGTCTTCTCGCAGAGCCCCAACATCCTCACCGTCCATCCTTCGCTGCCGGTAAAGAACGTGAAGGAGCTGGTGACCCTCGCGAAGTCCAAGCCGGGCGCGATGAATTTCTCCTCGGCGGGCAGCGGCAGCACCCAGCATCTGACCGGCGAGCTCTTCAAGCTGCGAACCGGCACCCAGATCGTGCACATTCCTTACAAAGGCAGCGCGCCGTCGCTCACCGCTTTGCTCGGCGGTGAAGTCGAGATGACTTTCGCGAACATCCCGGCGATCTCCTCGCACGTCAAAGGCAAACGCCTGCGCGCGCTCGCGAACGCCGGCACCAAGCGCTCCGACCAGATGCCCGAAGTGCCGACGCTGAAGGAGTCCGGCATCGGCGGCGTCGAAGTCGTGGTGTGGTACGGAGTGCTCGCGCCGGCGGGAACGCCGCGCGACATCGTGGCTGCGCTCTCCGGCGCGATCACCAAGGCCGCGCGCGCGCCCGACGTGCGCCAGCGCCTGCTCGACCAGGGCGCCGAGCCGGTCGGCAATTCCCCCGAGGAATTCAGCAAGCTCCTGCGCGAGGAGCTCACGCGCTGGGCCGAGGTGGTCAGAGTGTCCGGCGCGAAAGCGGACTGAAGACCGCTCAATCGTCGAGCTTCGCGGCAACGTCGGCAGCGGCCCCGCGCGCCGCGGAGGCGGCCCGCGGCATCAGGGTCGCAACCGGTGCGGGGTGGGTCTGCGGCGCGGCGGTCGTGTGCGGTGCGGCGTTCGTCCGCGACGCCGCATCCCTGCCCATGAGCCACGCGCCGACCGCGAGCATGGCGGCATCGAGGCAGAACACCGGCCCCATTCCCAACACCGTGCCGAGAGAGCCGAAGACGAGCGGCATCGCCATCTCGGTGACCTTGTTCACCGTCTGGCGCACGCCGATCGCCTCGCCCGAACGTCCGGGCGGCGAGCGGTTGTAAGCCAGGACCATCGACAGCGGGCTGCCGCAGCCCAGGCCCAGCCCGAGCATGAAAGACACCATCAGCAAGGCTGCGAAGCTCGAAGCGAGCGGGAAGGCGAGACACACTGCAGCCGCGAGATAGAGCGAGCCCGACAGCACGCGCTCTTCGCTGCTGCGCCTCACCAGCGCCGGCATGAGCGTGCGCACCAGGAGCAGCGCCGCCGCGAAGCTTCC
>JAQGNC010000099.1 GCA_028292065.1 Betaproteobacteria bacterium | reverse complement strand
CCCGGCGTCGAGATCCACGCCAACATCATCGCCGGGATGCTCGACGAGAACCTCAAGCAAAAACCCCCTTACGCCCCCGGAGCCGAGTTCGCGGTCATCCTGCTGCTCGGGCTCGCGCTCGCGATCTGGCTCCCGGCGCTGTCGCCCCAGAAGGCGACCGCAGTCACCCTGAGCGTGCTGCTGCTCGCCGTGGCCGCCAACCTCGCCCTTTTCCAGTACCAGCACATGGTCCTGCCGCTCGCGTCGGTGCTGGTCATGATCCTGGCCCTCTCCAGCCTGAATATGGCGTACGGCTTCTTCATCGCGGACCGCGGGCGCAGGCAGATTACCGGGCTTTTCGGGCAATACGTCCCGCCCGAAGTGGTCGACGAAATGGCGCGCGACCCCGAAAAAGCCTCGATGCAGGGCGAATCGCGCGAAATGACCGTGCTCTTCACCGATGTGCGCGGTTTTACCACTATTTCGGAAGGTCTCGAGGCTCAGGCGCTGTCGGCCCTCATGAACGAGTTTCTGACGCCGTTAACCGAGGTGATCTATAAACACCGCGGGACGATCGACAAGTACATGGGGGACTGCATCATGGCTTTCTGGGGGGCGCCGCTGGACGACTCCCACCACGCCCGCAACGGCATCCTGGCCGGGCTGGAGATGCAGCGCACCCTGAAAGCGATGCAGCCGGTCTTTCGGGCCAAGAACTGGCCCGAGATCAGGATCGGGGTGGGCCTGAACACCGGCCGCATGAGCGTGGGCAACATGGGCTCGCGCGTGCGACTGGCGTATACCGTCATGGGAGACGCGGTCAATCTGGCTTCGCGGCTGGAAGGCATCACAAAGGAATATGGGGCTGATATCATAGTTGGCGAAGACAC
This sequence comes from Betaproteobacteria bacterium, assembly GCA_028292065.1. Taxonomy (GTDB): domain Bacteria; phylum Pseudomonadota; class Gammaproteobacteria; order Burkholderiales; family SG8-41; genus JAQGMV01. Next base: position 3,067 of record JAQGNC010000099.1, on the reverse strand, counting down.
CAGGAGCGCGGTTCCCGACGTCGTGTTCAGGGAGATCGACCGGGTGCGCGTAAAAGGCAAGGACACCGCGGTCACCATCTACGAGCCGCTCGGCCTGGAAGGCCACGTTGCCGCGTCGGCGCTCGAAGATGCCGCTCTCTTTCAGGAGGCTCTGGAACTCTATCGCAACCAGGAGTGGGACATGGCAGAGCTGCGCCTGCTCCGTCTGAAGACGATATCGCCGGAGTCCCGTCTATACGACACGTTCCTCGAGCGCATCGCTATCCTGCGCGCAACCCCCCCCGTCCCCGGCTGGGACGGCGCCTTCACCTTCCATAGCAAATAGAAATGAAGCTCAAAATACTGGGATGCAGTGGAGGGATCGGCGGCGACCTGCGCACGACGTCGATGCTGATCGACGACGACGTGCTGATCGACGCGGGAACCGGAGTCGGCGATCTGTCGGTTGCGGACCTGACCAAAATCGACCACATCTTCGTGACCCATTCCCACATGGACCACGTCACGTCGATCCCTTTCCTGGTCGACACCGTGGGCTGGATGCGCGAGAAGCCGATCACGCTGTACGGCACCCGCGAGACCCTCGCGATCCTCCACGAGCACCTGTTCAACTGGAAGCTGTGGCCCGATTTCGCGCAGATCCCCGATCCGTCGCGGCCGGTGCTGCGCTACCAGGCGATCGAAGTCGGCAAGCCGGTGACGCTCGGCGGACGCAGGATCACCGCGCTCCCGGCGAATCACGTCGTCCCCGCGGTCGGTTACCAGATCGACTCCGGCGTGGCGAGCCTGGTCTTCAGCGGCGACACCACGACCAACGACGCGCTGTGGGAGCACGTGAACAAGATCACGAACCTGCGCTATCTCGTGATCGAGACCGCGCTCTCCGACCGCGAGCGCGCCCTCGCGATCGCGTCGAAGCACCTCTGCCCCAGCCTGCTCGCCGACGAGCTCGCGAAACTTACCCTGTCCCCGGACGTCTACATCACTCACCTCAAGCCCCGCGAAGCCGAGCTCATCATGGAAGAGGTCTTCGCGCGCGTCGCCGACCGCCGGCCGAAAATGCTGAGGAACAACCAGGTCTTCGAGCTTTGATCCCCTTCTTACTTCATGTACCGGCATCACCTACCGTCACGCAGCGAGCGAGGCCGTCATGATCAGCGTACTCCCGAGCGTCGCGGCAGGCGAGGACAGTCTCGCCCAGAAGCTCACTTTCCAGCAGAGGCTGCAGGCCCTCACCAACAAGGTCCACGCGACGAGCAACGTCGACGAGATCATGGTCGAGGTGTCGCAGGAGCTGTGCGACCTGTTCGAGGCCGACCGGCTGACCGTGTACGTGCTGAGCGACGACAAGGGCTCGATCGTCTCCAAGGTCAAGACCGGGCTGCATTCGTTCAAGGACATCAAGCTTCCGATCAACGAGCAGTCGATCGCGGGCTTCGTGGCGGCGCACAAGCGGATGCTGAACATCCGCGACGTGTACGACGACGCGGAGCTCAAGTCGTACAGCCCCCAGCTCAATTTCCTCAAGGCGGTCGACCAGAAGACCGGTTACCGCACGCGCCAGATGCTCGCGGCGCCGGTGCTCGACGCGCGCGCGCGCGAGCTGGTCGGCGTGGTGCAGATCATCAACTCCAAGACCGGCAGGCCGTTCCAGCCTTTCATGGAAGAAGGCGTCATGCAGCTCGCGGAGACGCTCGCCGTCGCTTTCCAGCAGCGGCAGAGGCCGACCATGATGCAGCTGCGCAGCAAGTACGAAGCGCTGGTCGCCAACGCGGTGCTGTCGTCGGACGAGCTCGAGCTCGCGCAGCGCTCGGCGCGGCGCAAGAACCTCGACCTTGAGACGATCCTCGTCGACGAGTTCCAGGTGAAGATCCCCGACCTCGGCCACGCGCTCTCGGTCTATTTCGGCGTGCCGTACGAGCCTTTCAGGACCGACCGCATCCGGCCGTCGGACCTGCTGCGCAACATGAGCCGCGAGTTCTGCGAGACCAATCAGTGGCTGCCGCTCGGTGACGATGCGACCGGCCTGCTGATCATGACGCTCGACCCGGAGCAGACGCGCGCTTCCCGCATGGTCGTGAACGTCTACCCGAAGAGCAAGATCGTCTACGCGGTCACGACCACGCAGGAGTTCGCCGCGACGCTGGAGCAGCTCTTCGGCGGCGGCATGATGGACGACCAGCTCGGCGACATCGGCGATCTCCTCGGCACGCTCGACGACGAAGACGGCGAATCGGGCATGTCGGAGGACATCGCCTCCGCCGCGAGCGACAACGAGCTCGTCAAGCTCGTCAACAAGATCATCATCGACGCCTACAAGCAGGGCGCATCCGACATCCACATCGAGCCGTATCCGGGCAAGGCGAAGACCGACGTGCGGTTTCGCCGCGACGGCACGCTCATGCCTTACATCTCGATCCCGGGGAGCTACCGCAACGCGCTCGCCGCACGGATCAAGATCATGTGCGACCTCGACATCTCAGAGCGCAGAAAACCGCAGGACGGCAAGATCAAGTTCAAGAAGTTCGGGCCGCTCGACATCGAGCTTCGCGTCGCCACCATACCGACCGCGGGCGGCGTCGAAGACATCGTCATGCGGATACTGGCGGGCGGCGAGCCGATCCCGCTCGACAAGCTCGGGCTGTCGAGCCGCAACCTCGCGCTGTGCAAGACCGCGATCTCGAAGCCGTACGGCCTCTTCTTCGTCTGCGGCCCGACCGGCTCGGGCAAGACCACCACGCTGCACTCGGTGCTCGGTTACCTGAACAAGCCCGCGACCAAGATCTGGACCGCGGAAGACCCGGTCGAGATCACGCAGAAGGGGCTGCGCCAGGTGCAGGTGAACCGCAAGGCGGGTCTCGACTTCGCGATCGTGATGAAAGCGTTCCTGCGAGCCGACCCGGACATCATCATGGTCGGCGAGATGCGCGACAAGGAAACGGTGTCCACGGGCATCGAAGCCTCGCTCACCGGCCACCTCGTGTTCGAGACCCTGCACACCATCAGCGCGCCGGAGTCGTTCGTGCGCCTGCTGGACATGGGCATGTACCCGTTCAACTTCTCTGAC
>JAQGNC010000250.1 GCA_028292065.1 Betaproteobacteria bacterium | reverse complement strand
GTGCGCTTCGATCAGCGGACCTTCGATCTCGACCGGCGCGGTGCGGGCGTCCGGCACGATCTGGACCGCGTGGGGATTGCCCATCGAGATCGCGCTGATCTCCACGCTGCGGTCGCCGACTTCGAGGTGATAGGTGAGCGCGCGCTCGGGCGCATCGAAAGGAATGTCGCGCGGCTCGAACTGCGGCACCCCCATGTCGACGGTCACCTGGCCGTCGGCTTCGAGCCTCGGCACGATCACTCCGCTGACGGTGCCGACGCGGATCTCGCGCTTGGCGGTCAGCCCGCGCTCGTGCACGTAGCGCACGAAACAGCGCGCGCCGTTGCCGCACTGCTCGACCTCACCGCCGTCGGCATTGAAGATGCGGTAATAGAAATCGGTCTGCGCATCGCGCGGGCGCTCGACCTGGAGGATCTGGTCGCAGCCGACGCCGAAATGGCGATCGGCGATCAGCCGAAGCTGCTCGCGCGTGAGCGCCAGCGGCGCCGCCGTCGCGTCGAGCACGACGAAGTCGTTGCCGAGGCCGTGCATCTTGGTGAACTTCATGTGCATCTACGGTTTGATCATTCAAATGTGAAACACGTTCGACTCGAACTTTGGAGTTGCACCCGCTTGTCTGCCGGCTTAGGGGATCATGTTCTTCAACCGCTGCAATGGTACTCGGCAAAGAGGATGCTTGTCCGGTGCGTTCCACGCGAGCGGGAACAGAGCGGTCTACCGGCCACACTGGCGCTGACGTAGCTCCACCCCCTTTACTCGCTGCCGCGCGTCCGCTTTAATGACTCGCCATGAGCTATACGCACGGGTCGGCCTGACGCGCATGGCGATCGCCTCGGTCAAAGCGGCAAAGCTCGGGGCGATCATCGCCGTGCTCGGCGCGTCGGTCCTGGCGACGCCGCAGGGCTTCCAGGTCGAAGAGCACCTGGGTCTCGACTTCCTGTTCGGGCTGCGGGGGCCTCGCGCCGCGCCTGAAGAGGTCCTCATCGTCAGCATCGACAAGCCTTCCATCGACCGGCTGTGCGTCGTCGGCGGGTTTCCCGACAAGCTGTGCACCGACGGCAAGTGGTGGCCGCGCAGCCTTCACGCAGACCTCGTCGATCGTCTCGCGCACGCCGGCGCGAGCGTCATCGTGTTCGATCTGCGCTTCGATACGCCGCGCGACGAAGACGACGCCCGTCTCGGCGCAGCGCTCGCTCGCGCCGGCCGCGTCGTGCTAGTCGAGTTCCTCAAGCGGGAGGAGTTCGCCTCGGGCGCAGCGAAGGCTTCGATGGAGACCCTGGTCCCGCCGATCGAAGAGATCAGAAAAGGCGCGCTTGCGACCGCCCCGTTTGCGTTGCCCAGAGTGCCTGTACGGGTGAACGCGTACAGCCCTTTTCCGCACGGTGCCGGAGACGTGGCGACTCTCCCGGTCGTCGCCTTTCAGGTCCATGCGCTTCCGGCATACGCGAAGCTGCTCGAAGCGTGTCCCGGGAAGCTCGACGGCCTCCCCCCGCCGCCGGTCGATGCCGCGGGGTTTTACAGGCTGGTCCACGACCTCAGGACACGGGCGGGTCACGCGGGACTGCGGCAGTGCATGCAGGCGCTCGGCGCGCGCGATCCGGCGGCGAGCCGCACCATGGAGGCGCTGCTCGCGGTATACGAGCACCAGGGCGTGCGCTACCTCGACCTGTACGGCCCGTCGCGCACCCTCGCGACCCGCAGTTACGCCGAGGCGCTGCAACTCCTCGAGCGCGGCAACACCCGCGACTTCGCCGGCAAGGCCGTATTCGTCGGGGTGTCGGGCGTGGCGCAGCCCGAGCAGAAGGACAATTACTTCACCGTCTTCACGCGCGACGACGGCGTGGACATCCACGGGGTGGAGCTCGCCGCGACGGCGTTTGCGAACCTGCTCGAAAACCGCGAAGTGCGGTGGGACTATGCGCTCGCGCTGGCGATCGTGGCGCTGTGGGGTCTTGCGATCGGGGCGATCTCGCGCTCGCTTTCGACGCCGCGCGCGGCGCTGGCCGTGAGCGGCCTGGTCGCCGGGTACGTGGCGGTCGCGCATCTGCAGTTCGCGCACTACGCGCTGTGGCTGCCGCTCGTGGTGCCGCTGCTGCTCCAGGCGCCTGCCGCTTTCGCCTTCGGGGCGCTCGCGCAGCACCGCGAGCTCAGCCGCGAAAAAGCCAATATCCGCACGGCATTCGGCCACTTCCTGCCCGACAGTATCGTCGATGAGCTGGCGCGGGATGTCACCCGCATACCGCAGCACAGCCAGATCGTTTCCGGCACGTGCCTCGCGACCGACATCGGCGGCTACACGCAGATCGCCGAGACGCTCGACCCCGGCGAGCTGAGGCTCGTCATGAACGAGTACTACACCAGGGTCTTCAATCCGGTCGCGGAGCATCACGGCATCGTCTCCGACGTGGTCGGCGATGCGATGGTTGCGATCTGGGCCGCCGCGACCGATGACCCCGCGCTACGCGAGCAGGCGTGCCGGGCCGCGCTGGATATCAGTGCAGCGGCAGAGGCCTTCGGTCGTATGCCGAATAAGCCCGCCCTTCCCACGCGTATCGGCCTAGACTCGGGACAGATGGCCCTTGGAAATGTCGGAGGAATGCGCCATTATGAGTATCGTGCCGTGGGCGACATCGTGAACACCGCGAGCCGCATACAAGGCCTGAACAAGGTTCTCGGCACGAAGGTGTTGATGTCTGCGGCTGCATTCGACGGTGTGCGTGGGATGCTGGCCAGACACCTGGGTGAGTTCCGACTTCGCGGCAAGTTGAAACCGGTGTCGATCTTCGAATTGACGGCGGCCGAGCCGAACGTCACCGAAGAACAGCGCTGGCTGTGCAGCAGATTCGGTAACGCACTGGATGCCCTTCGCGCGCAGCAGTGGCCGGACGCGCAAGACATCCTGCTCGATGTGCTCGAGCGTTTTCCCGATGATGGACCCACGCGGTTCTATCTGCAGTTGCTGAAGCGCGAGTGCGGTAAGGCAGAGCGTTGGGACGGCGTGGTCGCCGTCAGTAGCGAATAAAAAAGCAGCGGTACACGCCACGGGGAGCGCGCCGCATGGTCAGACCCGCAACAGTCGGTAACCGCTGCCGCAGGAAATCGCCGCTTGCCGTCGCAGGACTCGTTGCATTCGCGACGCTCGCCACGATCGATGCTGCGGGTGCTGCGCAATCACGCACCGTCGAGGCGTCGACTTGTCCCGATCAGGAACGCGTTGCGCGTGTCGTGTCGGTGCAGGGAACGGTGGAAGTGCTCCGCGCCGGCAGCGGCACGACGTGGGACGAGGCCCGGCTCCACACGCCGCTGTGCCACGGCGACCGGGTCCGTGTCGCCGAACACGGACGCGCCGCGGTCTCCCTGAATAACGACATCATCGTGCGCCTCGATCAGCGAAGCGCGATGACGTTCGTCAGGACGCCCCAGCAGCAGGCGTCGGTGCTCGAGCTCTGCCGCGGCGTGCTGCACTCCATCACGCGCTTTCCCAGAGGGCAGCGCATCATCACGCCTTTCCTCAATGCATCGGTCGAGGGCACCGAGTTCACCCTCACTGCGTACGGCGACAGCCCCGACACCCTCACTGTCACCGAAGGCAAGGTCACGGTCACGAACGACGCGCCGCAACCGGCGACGACGTGCGGACCATTGCCGAAGCCCGCTGCGGCAAGCCGCGGAGGCAGTGCGCAATTGGTGACCGGCGAGACCGCCGAAATCAGGCAAGGACAGGCGCCGGCGGCAGTGCCGGCGCCCAGTGACGGCCGACGGCGAGTACGACCTTCGGATGCGGTGCAGTGGGCGCTGTATTACCCGCCGCTCGTCGACTATCCGATCGCGCCTGCGCCGGCGGGCGCAACAGACCCGCTGCAGCAGCCGGACATTGCGGCACGCGTGAGCGCTCGCGAGGAGAAGCTCAGCGCGGAGCTGAAAGCGGCGATAGAAACCGCCAGGCCGCCGGCCGACGCCCGTTTCTACATCCGGCGCGCAGGCCTGCTGCTGCGCGTGGGCCGGGTGAAAGAGGCCGGGGACGACCTCGACAAGGCCGTCGCGCTCGACAGCCGCGCTGCCGATGCGTACGCGTTGCAGGCCGTCATCGCCGTCGTGCAGAACGACAAGGCGACCGCCGATGAGCGCGCCGGCAAAGCCGTGGCGCTCGGTGGAGCGGGCGCGCACCTGGCGATGTCGTACGTGCGGCAGGCGCAGTTCAGAATCGAGGACGCGCTGACGAGCGCGCGCACCGCTGCGCAGCTCGAACCCTCGAGCGCCGTGGCCCACGCGCGCGTCGCCGAGCTCGAGCTGTCGA
>JAQGNC010000212.1 GCA_028292065.1 Betaproteobacteria bacterium | reverse complement strand
AACAGGGTCCAGCCGTACTGCAGGTTCGCGATCATCGCCATGCAGACGATGCCCATGAAGAGCTGCATCCAGCGATAGGATGCGGGTTTGGTGGCGGCTTGCATGAAACCGCCTGCGGCGGGGTTGCTTTGCATCGAATCCTCCTCCGAGGGTCTGAAGCTGCGTGTCTTTGACGCCGGCCCGCGAATTACGCCGCGCTCCGGCACGCGAACAGTAAAAGTTCTGGATGTATCGACTATGCACGGGGTTGTCGAAGGCGCAGCGGCGTTACACCCCCGCAGACAGCGCCGCGGCGTGGTGCCTCAGGTGATCCTCGACGAACGTCGAGATGAAGTAATAGCTGTGGTCGTAACCGGGCTGCAAGCGCAGCGCGAGCGGCTGCCCCGATTCGCGGCACGCTGTTTCGAGCTCGTCAGGACGAAGCTGCTCGGCCAGAAATTTGTCGTCGCCGCCCTGGTCGACCAGGATTTTTTCGCGCAGCCGGTGCTCTTGCACCAGCGCCGTCGCGTCGTACGCGCGCCACGTCGACCGGTCGGGCCCGAGATAGTTCGCAAAAGCTTTCTGCCCCCACGGCACCAGGCTCGGCGCACAGACCGGCGCGAAAGCCGAGACCGATTTGTAGCGACCCGGCTGGCGCAGCGCGCACACCAGCGCGCCGTGCCCCCCCATCGAATGGCCGAAGATGCCTTCGCGCGTACGGTCCGCGGGAAAGTGTTGCGCGATCAGGTCGGGCAGCTCGGCCGTCACATACGTGAACATCCTGAAGTGGCGCGACCACGGCTCGAGCGTCGCGTCGACGTAGAAACCGGCGCCCTCGCCGAAATCCCAATCGGCTTTTGCGCCGGGAATGCCGGTGTCGCGGGGGCTCGTGTCGGGCGCGACGAGCATGAGACCGCGCTCGGCGGCCAGGCGCTGCGCGCCCGCCTTCATCATGAAAGTCTCTTCGGTGCACGTGAGGCCCGCGAGGTAGTACAGCACCGGCACGCGGCCCTGCGACGCCTGCGGCGGCCGATACACCGAAAAGCGCATCGGCGCCCGGCACGCGCTCGACTCGTGCCGATAGAAACCCTGCACCCCGCCGAAACAGCGGTGCTCTGAAATCAGCTCGATCGGTATGGCAGCCACTGCTGACGGCCTGTGCGGACGAATGCCGGTTGCAGGCAATCGGCGCGCCGGCCGCTGTCGCTGGGTTGGTGTCATTGCGAGGAGCGACAGCGACGAAGCAATCCCGAGGCACTCGAAAGTGGTTCTGCACGCTGACGCGCCCTAAACCCCCTCCCGACGTTCCCCCTGAGGCGGAAGGAGCCTTATCCGCGCTGCGGATCACGTTCCCTCCCCTTCAGGGGGAGGGTTAGGGTGGGGTGGTTTGGACTGCTTCAGGATGGCGACGCGAGCGCAAGTGAGCCGAAGGAAAGTAGGTCTCGGGGTGATTGTCTGGCGCGCATCTCGCCCCTGCATTCGCGCCGCTTTACAAACATTTACACCCCCGATCGAGCGCCGGATGCGGGTCGCGGATAATATGGGGCGCGTTTACGCGGCACGCCCCGTGCTACGTGCGCCGGATTGTCCTTGTTTCCTGATTGCGACCGCATGGCAGATTCCCTCGAAACGCCCCCACGAAATCTCGACGAAGCCGTCGACGCGCTGAGATCGCCTCCCCCGCGCGACCGGCGCCGCCTCTGGATCGTCGTCGTGGTGCTCGCATGCGTCGCGGCGGGCGCAGCGATCTACTACTACACCACCCGCACACCCGCTGAGCCTGCCGCCGACACCGGCGCGAAAGGCAAGGGAAAAGGCAAAGGCGGCCCGAATGCGGGGCGTCCGGTGCCGATACTCGCCGCCCCCGCGCGCACGGCCGACGTTCCGGTCTACCTCACCGGGCTCGGCACGGTCACGCCGATGGCGAGCGTCACGCTGCGCAGCCGCGTCGACGGCCAGCTTCTGCGCGTGCTCTTTACCGAAGGCCAGTTCGTCAAAGCGGGTCAGCTGCTCGCCGAAATCGACCCGCGGCCCTTCCAGGTGCAACTCACCCAGGCCGAAGGCCAGCTCGCGAAAGACCAGGCGCTGCTCAGGAATGCGCAACTCGACCTCGAGCGCTATCGCACCCTCTTCGCGCAGGATTCGATCGCGAAACAGCAGCTCGATACACAAGCCTCCCTCGTGCGGCAGTACGAAGCGCAGATCAAAGCCGACCAGGGCGCCGTCGACAGCGCGAAGCTCCAGCTCTCGTATTCGCGCGTGACCGCGCCGATCGCCGGACGCATCGGCCTGCGCCAGATCGATCCGGGAAACATCGTGCGCGCGAGTGACGTCAACGGTCTGCTCGTCATCACGCAGCTCCAGCCGGTCAGCGTCATCTTCACGATTCCCGAAGACGCGGTGTCGAACGTCATGCGGCGCCTGAAGTCCGGCGAGAAGCTGCCGGTCGAAGGCTGGGATCGCGCGGACAAAACGAAGCTCGCGAACGGCACGCTCCTCACCGTCGACAACCAGATCGACCCCACCACCGGCACGGTGAAGCTGCGCGCGCGTTTTTCGAACGACGACTTCGCACTTTTCCCGAACCAGTTCGTGAATGCGCGCATGCTCGTCGACACGCTGCGCGGCGCGACCGTCGTGCCGAACGCCGCGGTTCAGCGCGGCAACCAGGGCACTTACGTCTACATCGTGAAAGCCGACAACACCGTCACGGTGCGGCCGGTGAAGCTCGGGCCGGCGCAAGGTGAAGTCGTGTCGGTCGAATCCGGCGTCACGCCTGGCGAGCAGGTCGTGACCGACGGTGCCGACCGCCTGCGCGAAGGCGCAAAAGTCGAAGTAGCCGACCGCACGCCGCGGCCCGACAAAGGCGCAGGCAAAGGACGCGGCGGCAAAGGCAAGGGCGGTGACGCCGCCGCCGGCAACGCTGGAGGCGCTGACGCCGCCGGCGCCCCGAGTAAGGGCGCAGGCGGTGGCAGTGACGCGCCCGGCTCCGCCGGCAAAGGCGCAGCCGGTGGCAGTGACGCCCCCGGCTCCGCCGTCAAAGGCGCAGCCGGTAGCGGTGACGCTACGGGCTCCGCCGTCAAAGGCGCAGACGGCGGCGCTGAAGCTCAGCCCGGCGAACGCCGGCGCCGTAAGGGCGGCGACGCCGCCGCGCCTGCACCGGGACCGCAGCCCTGAACCCGTCCCGCGCGTTCATACTGCGGCCGGTCGCGACTTCGCTCTTCATGCTCGCGATCCTGCTCGCGGGCATCGTCGCGTATCGGGTGTTGCCGATCTCCGCGCTGCCTGAAGTCGATTACCCGACGATACAGGTCGTCACGCTGTATCCGGGCGCGAGCCCCGATGTGATCGCCTCGAGCGTGACTGCGCCGCTCGAGCGCCAGTTCGGGCAGATGCCGGGCCTCGTCCAGATGTCGTCGTCGAGCTCCGGCGGCGCGTCGGTCATCACGCTGCAGTTCAGCCTCGAGATCGCCCTCGACATCGCCGAACAGGAAGTGCAGGCCGCGATCAACGCGGCCAACAACCTCCTGCCGGTCGATCTGCCGACGCCTCCGCTCTACAGCAAGGTCAACCCGGCCGACACGCCGATCATGACGCTCGCGGTGACTTCGGCTTCGATGCCGCTGCCGCAGGTGCAGAACCTCGTCGACACGCGCCTCGCGCAGAAGATCTCGCAGTTGCCCGGCGTGGGCCTGGTGTCTTTGAGCGGCGGGCAACGCCCGGCGGTGCGCGTGCGCGCAAACCCCAAAGCGCTCGCGGCCTACGACCTCGGGCTCGAGGATCTGCGAACCGCGATCTCGAACGCGAACGTGAACCAGGCCAAAGGCAGCTTCGACGGCCCGACGCGTGCGTCCACGATCGACGCGAACGACCAGTTGCGCTCCGCCGACGACTACCGCTCGCTCGTGATCGCGTACAAGAACGGCGGGCCGATCCGCCTGTCGGATGTCGCGGACGTCATCGACGGCGCGGAGAACAAGCATCTCGCGGCGTGGGCGAACGGCGCGCCCGCGATCATCGTCAACGTGCAGCGCCAGCCGGGCGCGAACGTCATCGACGTGGTCGACCGCATCAAGGCGCTGCTCCCCTCGCTCCAGGGCACGCTCCCCGCCGCAGTCGAAGTGAGCATCCTCACCGACCGCACCGTCACCATCCGCGCTTCGGTGCGAGACGTGCAGTTCGAGCTTTTCCTGGCGATCGGGCTCGTGGTGCTGGTGATCTTCCTCTTCCTGCGCAACGTGCCAGCGACGATCATTCCCAGCGTAGCCGTCCCGCTCTCGCTCGTCGGCACGTTCGGCGTGATGTATCTCGCCGGTTTCAGCATCAACAATCTGACCTTGATGGCGCTGACGATCGCGACCGGCTTCGTCGTCGACGACGCGATCGTGATGATCGAGAACATCTCGCGCTATATCGAAAAAGGCGATACACCGCTCGAAGCGGCGCTCAAAGGCTCGGCGCAGATCGGTTTCACCATCATCTCGCTGACGATCTCGCTCATCGCGGTGCTGATCCCCCTGCTTTTCATGGGCGACGTCGTCGGACGCCTCTTCCGCGAGTTCTCGATCACGCTCGCGGTCTCGATCCTCATCTCCGCGCTCGTTTCACTCACGCTGACCCCGATGATGTGCGCGAAGCTGCTCAAGCACACGCCTGAAGAGCGCCAGAGCCGCTTCTACCGCTGGAGCGGCGACCTTTTCGACCGCATCATCGCGCGCTACGGCCGCATGCTCGAGTGGGTGCTCGACCGCCAGGCCGCGACGCTGCTCGTGTTCATCGCGACCCTTGCGCTGACGGTGCTGCTGTACATCTTCGTGCCGAAAGGGTTCTTCCCGGTGCAGGACACCGGCGTGATCCAGGGGATCACCGAGGCGCCGCAGTCGATCTCGTTCGAGGCGATGGCGCAGCGCCAGCAGCGGCTCGCCGACGCCGTGATGGAAGACCCCGCGGTCGCGAGCCTGACCTCGTTCATCGGCGTCGACGGCACCAACACCACGCTCAACAGCGGCCGCATGCTGATCAACCTCAAGCCGCTCGAATCCCGCGACGCGCGAGCGTCCGACATCATCAGGCGGCTGCAGACGCGGCTCGCGAAGATCGAAGGCATCACGCTCTACATGCAGCCGGTGCAGGACCTGACGATAGAGACTCGCGTCTCGCGCACCCAGTACCAGTTCACGCTCGAATCCGCCGATCCCGCGGAGCTCAGCACGTGGGTGCCGCGCGTCGTCGACAAGCTGCGCGAAACGCCGGGTCTCGCCGACGTCGCGTCCGACCTGCAGGACAAAGGGCTCCAGGCTTACATCGACATCGACCGCGCGACGGCGAGCCGGCTCGGCGTGACCACCGCCGCGATCGACAACGCGCTCTACAACGCTTTCGGCCAGCGCCTGATCTCGACGATCTATACCCAGTCCGCGCAATACCGGGTCGTGCTCGAAGTGCAGGCCGAGTTCCAGGGCGGCCCTGCGGTCCTCAACGACGTCTACGTGATGTCCACGACCGGCGGCGCGGTGCGCCTGAGCGCGCTCGCACGAGTCTCCGAGCGCAGCACGCCGCTCGTCATCAACCACCTCGGCCAGTTTCCCTCGACCACGATCTCGTTCAACCTGGCACCCGGCGCTTCGCTCGGCGCCGCAGTCAAGGCGATCAACCAGGCGGAAGCGGACCTCGGCATCCCGGTGAGTGTGCGCACGCGCTTCCAGGGCGCGGCGCTCGCGTTCCAGTCCTCGCTCAGCAATACCCTGCTGCTGATCCTGGCCGCGATCGTGACGATGTACATCGTGCTCGGCGTGCTGTACGAAAGCTACATCCACCCGGTCACGATCCTGTCGACCCTGCCGTCGGCCGGCGTAGGCGCCCTGCTCGCCCTGCTGCTGTCCGGAACCGACCTGGGGATCGTCGCGGTCATCGGCATCATCCTGCTGATCGGCATCGTGAAAAAGAACGCGATCATGATGATCGACTTCGCGCTCGACGCCGAGCGCGAGGAAGGCAAGAGCCCGCGCGACGCGATCCACCAGGCGGCGCTGCTGCGCTTTCGGCCGATCCTGATGACGACGATGGCGGCGCTGCTTTCCGCGCTGCCGCTGATGCTTGGCGGCGGTGTCGGCTCGGAGCTGCGCCATCCGCTCGGCGTCACGATGGTCGGCGGGCTGCTGGTAAGCCAGGTACTGACCCTCTTCACCACGCCGGTCATCTATCTCCAGTTCGACCGCCTGTCGCGGCGCGTGCGTGCGCGCTTCGGTTCGCATGATGAACACGCTGCAGCGACAGGAGCAGGAGTGAAGCCGTGAACCTGTCGCGGCCTTTCGTCGAGCGCCCGGTCGCGACGACGCTCCTGACGCTGGGCATCGCGCTCGCCGGGATGATCGGCTTCAAGCTGCTGCCGGTCTCGCCTTTGCCGCAGGTCGATTTCCCGACGATCTCGGTATCGGCGTCGCTGCCCGGCGCGAGCCCGGAGACGATGGCGGCGACCGTCGCCACCCCGCTCGAGCGTTCGCTCGGCCGCATCGCCGGGGTGACCGAGATCACGTCGTCCAGCTCGCTCGGCAACACCCGCGTCACGCTCCAGTTCGATCTGAATCGCGACATCGACGGCGCCGCGCGCGACGTGCAGGCCGCGATCAACGCGTCGCGCACCCTGCTGCCGACCGGGCTCCCGAGCAACCCGTCGTATCGGAAGGTGAACCCCGCCGACGCGCCGATCATGATCCTCGCGCTCACCTCCAACACGATGACCCAGGGCCAGATGTACGACGCCGCGGCGACCGTGCTGGCGCAGAAAATCGCGCAGGTGCGCGGCATCGGCCAGGTGAACATCGGAGGCAGCTCGCTGCCGGCGGTGCGCGTCGAGCTCAACCCGCCCGCGCTGCACAAGTACGGCATCGCTTTCGAGGACGTGCGCGCAACGATCGCCGCGACCAACGTCAATCGCCCCAAAGGATTCATCGAGGATGGCGAAACGCGATGGGCGGTCGGCGCCAACGACCAGGCGCGAAAAGCGGCCGACTACATCCCGCTGATCGTCGCGTATCGCAACGGCGCCGCGGTGCGCATGACCGACGTCGGCGAGGTCGTCGACTCGGTGCAGGATTTGCGCAACTCGGGATCGGCGAACGGCAGGCGCTCGGTGCTGCTCGTGCTCAACCGGCAGCCGAACGCGAACATCATCGACACCGTCGAGCGCGTCAACGCCCTCCTGCCCGAGCTCAGAGCGTCGATCCCCGAGGCGATCGACCTGAACGTCATGCTCGACCGCACGCCGACCATTCGTGCCAGCTTGCGAGAAGTCGAACGCACGCTGATGATCTCGATCGCGCTGGTGATCCTGGTGGTGTTCGTCTTCCTGCGCAACGTGCGGGCGACGCTCATCCCCGCCGTCGCGGTGCCGGTGTCGCTGATCGGCACTTTCGGCGTCATGCACCTGCTCGGCTACAGCCTGAACAACCTGTCACTGATGGCGCTGACCATCGCCACCGGTTTCGTCGTCGACGACGCGATCGTGGTGCTCGAAAACGTCTCACGCAAGATGGAACAGGGCATGCCGCGCCGGCAGGCGGCGCTCGAAGGCGCGCGCGAAGTCGGTTTCACGGTGCTTTCGATGAGCATCTCGCTGATCGCGGTGTTCATCCCGATCCTGCTGATGGGCGGCATCGTCGGGCGGCTCTTCCGCGAGTTCGCGGTCGTGCTCTCGGTCGCGATCCTGGTCTCACTCGTGGTGTCGCTCACGACCACGCCGATGATGTGCTCGATCCTGCTGCGGAATAAGCCCGAGCGCGGGCGCGGACGCTTCGACCGCGGCGCCGAGCGCGTCTTCAACGGGATGCTGCGCGGCTACGAGAAATCGCTCGCGTGGGCGCTGCGCTTTGCGCCGCTGATGATGATCCTGCTCGCGGCGACCATCGCGCTCAACGTGTATCTCTACATCATCGTGCCGAAAGGCTTCTTCCCGCAGCAGGACACCGGGCGCCTGGTCGGGTTCGTGCGCGGCGACCAGAGCATCTCGTTCCAGGCGATGCAGCAGAAGCTCGCGAATTTCATCGAGATCGTGCGCAAGGACCCCGCGGTCGACAACGTCGTCGGCTTCACCGGCGGCAGCGCGCGCAACACCGGCTCGATGTTCGTGTCGTTGAAGCCGCTGACCGAGCGCACCGAGACCGCGGACCAGGTCATCGCGCGACTGCGCCGCCAGCTCGAGCGCGAGCCCGGCGCCAACCTTTTCCTCCAGGCGGCGCAGGACATCCGCGTCGGCGGCCGGCAAGGCCAGGCGCAGTACCAGTTCACCTTGCAGGCGGACGACCTCGAAGAGCTGCGCGCGTGGGAGCCGCGGATCCGCACCGCGCTCACGAGGTTGCCGGAGCTTGCCGACGTCAGCACCGACCAGCAGGACCGGGGGCTCCAGACTTCGCTCGTCATCGACCGCCCGACCGCGTCGCGGCTCGGCATCACCCCGCGCATGATCGACACCGCGCTCAACGACGCTTTCGGCCAGCGCCAGGTCTCGACCATCTTCAACCCGCTCAACCAGTACAAGGTCGTGATGGAAGCGGCTCCGCAGTACTGGCAAAGCCCGGATGCGCTGAAGGACATGTACATCGTGACCGCAACGGGCGCGCAGATCCCGTTCTCCGCGTTCAGCCGCTACGAGATGACCAACGCGGCGCTGTCGGTCGCGCACCAGAGCCAGTTCGCGGCGACGACGGTGTCGTTCAACCTGCCCGCGGGCGTGTCGTTGTCGGACGCGACTCGCGCCGTGGGACAGGAGCTCGCACGCATCGGCGTGCCGACGACGATCCACGGTTCTTTCCAGGGCACCGCGCGCGCGTTCGAAGCGTCTCTCAAGAGCCAGCCGTGGCTGATACTCACCGCGCTGCTCGCGGTGTATCTCGTTCTCGGGATGCTCTACGAAAGCCTGGTGCATCCGATCACGATACTCTCGACACTGCCTTCGGCCGGTGTCGGCGCCCTGCTCGCGCTGCTCGCGTTCGGCACCGAGTTCACGATCATCGCGCTGATCGGCGTCATCCTGCTGATCGGTATCGTCAAGAAGAACGCGATCATGATGATCGACTTCGCGCTCGACGTGGAAAGGCGCGAAGGCGTCCCGCCGCGCGAGGCGATCTACCGCGCGTGCGTCATGCGCTTTCGGCCGATCATGATGACGACGGTCGCGGCGATGTTCGGTGCGCTCCCGCTCGCCTTCGGCGCGGGCGACGGCGCGGAGCTGCGGCGACCGCTCGGCATCGCGATCGTCGGCGGGCTCCTCCTGAGCCAGCTCCTGACCCTCTACACCACACCGGTCGTGTATCTCTATCTCGACCGCTTCAGGCTGTGGACGCAGCGGCGGCGCAAACGCCGCGACCCGCCTGCCACTGCCGTCCCCGCAAATTCACTGGTTTGAGTATGAAAAGCTTTTTGCCTTCGTCCTTCACTGCTGTACGGCCCCGCATTCGCAAAGTGCTCCCGGCCGCGCTCGTCCTCTGCCTCGCCGGCTGCTCCATCGGCCCGAACTTTTTCCGTCCGAAAGCGCCGGTGCCGCCGGCGTACAAGGAGATGGCCGGCTGGAAGCAGGCCGAGCCTCGCGACCACGAGCTCCGCGGCAACTGGTGGGAGATGTACAACGACCCGGTGCTGAACGGCCTCGAGGCGCAGGTCAACGTCTCCAACCAGACCCTCGCGCAGGCCGAAGCCCGCTATCGCCAGTCGCGAGCCCTCGTCGCGCAGGCGCGCTCGGCGTACTTCCCTGTCGTCGACGTCTCCGCGTCGTCGAACCGGTCGCAGTCGGGCAGCGGCGGAAGTACGACAGGCGGCTCGCGGCCTGCGGTCAACAGCCACCGCCTCTCCGCCGATGCGACGTGGGAACCCGACCTGTGGGGCCGCATCCGCCGCACGGTGGAGGCGAACGTCGCGAGCGCACAGGCGTCTGCGGCCGACGTCGAATCGGTGCGCCTCTCGATCCAGTCCGACCTCGCGCAGTCGTATTTCGCGCTGCGAGCAGTCGACGCCCAAAAGCGCATCCTCGACGAGAACGTCCGCGCGTTCGAAGCGTCGCTCAAGCTCACGCAGAACCGCTACGACGCAGGCGTCGTCGCGCGCGTCGACGTGGTCCAGGCGCAGTCGCAAATGCAAGCGACCCAGGCCCAGGCGATCGACACCGGCGTGCAGCGCGCGCAGCTCGAGCACGCGATCGCGGTCCTCGTCGGTAAATCGCCGGCGGAGCTGAGCCTCGCTCTCGCGCCATTGGATGAGATTGTGCCGCCCGCCATTCCGGTTGGGCTGCCCTCGGCACTGCTGGAGAGACGCCCCGACATCGCAGGCGCCGAGCGCCGCGTCGCCGCCGCTAACGCGCAGATCGGCGTCGCCCAGGCGGCCTACTTCCCCGCCCTCACCCTGTCGGCCTCCGGCGGCTTCGCCAGCGCAACGATAGGCAACTTGATCAGCACCCCGGCGCGCTTCTGGTCACTCGGACTCGGCCTCGCGCAAACGCTGTTCGACGCCGGCGCCCGCCGCGCGAGAACCCAGCAGGCGGTGGCACTCTACGACGAAACCGTCGGCGCCTACCGCCAGACGGTCCTCACCGGCTTCCAGGAAGTCGAAGACAACCTCGCGGCGCTGCGCATCCTGGAAGAAGAGTCGGCGGTGCAGGCGGAAGCGTTAGCGGGTGCGCGGCAGTCGGTGGACCTTGCTTTGAATCAATACAAGTCGGGGATCGTGAGCTACCTGAATGTGCTCACTGCGCAGACCACCGCACTGACCAATGAGCGGACGGCGGTGGATTTGCGGAGCAGGCGGTTGGCGGCGAGTGTGTTGCTGGTGAGGGCGCTGGGCGGGGGGTGGAATGCTTCGGCGCTGCCCTCCGCGAGGGAGACGGCTCGGTAAGCACAGTGGGACTATTTCTAGCCAACGTGCTGAAACTGTGCGACGATTTTCACGCCGTATACACTTCGTACAGTGTCCACGCCTCGCCGCTTCTGGCGAGTCGATATCCGTATGTCTTTGCACGAAGAACGACCCGAGTCGCGAGATGTTCCTGACCGTGCTTGCGGTTCGATGTCCCGTCGCAAGTTCCCCATCGCTGTTGCGTCGATACCAGGGATGACGCCCTAGCAATGTGTTGGAGCGGACGCGCGGCCTGTGCGCGCCGCTGAACACAAGGTTAGCCGGAGAGCAGGATGAAGCACCTCTCGAGCATACGAGGTTGGAAAGACTTCGAGCGCCTCTGCGCGGACCTGCTGCAAACGGAGGGCTTCCATATTGAATCGGAGCCGAGTATCGACACGACTGGTGTGGACATTACCGCCGTGTACGACTACCGCTCTCACGATTCACGCATTCCACCCATCCGTATCCGGTGGAGGGTCCAGTGCAAGCATTTTGCCCCATCTGGCAATCATCTTGGCCGCTCCGATATGGAACGAGCGCTGGTCGCATTCGACGCGGTCCGGGGACCTGACGATGGGTTGTTAATGATGGTCAGCTCCGACTACACCGAACCCGCGAAGGAAGTGTTGCGTAAGTTCACGGAGCAACGGCCTGGCGTCAAGGTAATGATTTGGAACGAACGCCAGCTGATCGATCTGCTAGACCGACACGTGCACCTTCAGCGTCGTTACGGCTTGGAATCACAGGCTGGGAGTCCAGCGCTGCTCTCGCAAGTATGCGACCTAACAGGGTGTGGCCCCGTGCTCTTCATTTCCGATCAATCTACTCTGGCCCACGAATGCGCCGCCTACCTGCGCGCGGCTGGTCTTGAAATTGTGTTTCTACCGCATTGGAACTACTCCGACCCACACCGTCTTCATCTATTTCGGGAAACATACCGCAATACGATGTTTGGCTTGTGTGTATGCTTTTTGGGCGACTCGTTTGGACTGCCGTTTCCCAACGAACTCGAGGCTGTGGTTCTGCAGGCCGCCCGGCGCGGTACGCCGTGTCTCTTCTTCCCTTTCATCGCCTGGATGATTCAGCAAGGTGCCCTAAGACGCCTTTCGTCGTACGTACCAGTCAGGCTGACTGTCGCTCAAGCGCCTGATCAAATGTTCAGCCGGACGAAGCTAATGGCTGACTGCAGCAAAGGCGACTTCAGATGGTTACTTGCGGAGGGCACGTTTGAGGAGGACGAGTATAGGGA
>JAQGNC010000091.1 GCA_028292065.1 Betaproteobacteria bacterium | reverse complement strand
TACGCCGGCGGGATCGCGAGCTTGCGGATGCGCTCGATCGTCGCGGCGTCGCTCACCCGCCGGCCGTCGTGCGTCACGTAGGAGAAACCGGTTCCGACGCGCCTGCGCTTGATCCCCGGCTCGGCATCGCTCGAATAGCGCAGGCCGTCGCAGTTCGCGATCGTCTCGGCGCTGCTCGGGAGTATCGCAGGGCTCGCGCCGTTTTCCCTGGCGGCGCCACGAACAGCGGAAGGCACGCGCGTCACCGCGCGCACGGCGTCAGCGGACTGCGCTCGAGGCATGAAGCAGCTTCTGGGCGGCGGCCATGTGCTCGCGCAGCGCGGGCAGCGTCTGCTCGGCGTAGCGCTTCAACTGCGGATCCCTGCCGTCGATCACCTGGCGCTCGAACAACGAAATCGTTTCCTTGTGCGCATCGACTCCGAAGCGCTGCAGAAAAGCGTCGTCGACATCCTGCGGGCGCACGCCGGCGAGCGTCGTCACCATGTCGGCATGACGGCCCGTCGGTGCGGCGGGCAGCTTCAGACTGCGCGGCGCCACGATGCGCCGCAACTCGTCGGCATTACGCGAGTGCTCGCGCACGATCGTTTCGGCGTACTGGCGCACGTCGGCTTTCTTCGAGTGTTTCAACACGAGGCGCGCCCCGTCGATCTCCGCCAATCCGCTCGACGCCGTATACAGCGCGAACGCTTCATCGACCGGCTGCATCGCCCCGCTGACCGCGGCAGGAGGGACCACGAGATCGGTCTGCTGTGCGGCGGCGGCAGGGATGACATCGAAGGGGAGATTCACCTTGGGCTTCTGCTGCCGCGTATCGCACGCGGCGACCGTGACGATTACCGCGAGCGCGACTGCGCCGCGTACGGCGGGACCGCGACGCTGTGCCGGCGGGTGCGCATCGATGTGTGGATTCATGCGTCGCTCGGAGCGAAGATCATGCCCGCTGCACGGGCACACCCATTGCACCCCGCGCTCGTCGCCGCACGCGGCACGTTCACCCTTTCAACCACAGGAAAAACCATGAAAAACATCCTACGTCCCGCCCTCGTCGCAGCCGCGGTGTCGCTCGCTTTCGCAGCGGCGCCGGCATCTTCGCAGGAGACCAAACGCCCGCCGCTGCAGACCGGAGAGACCGCGAGGCCGGCCGATACTTCCGCGAACAAGCCGAGCGAATCGGGCGCGCAGACGACCACCCGAGCCGGCGCTGCGACCGGCGCCGGCCAGCCGCAGGGCGGCGCCCAGCCCGCCGATGCGCAATCAGCCGACAGCGCCAAGGCCAAAGCCAAATCCGCCAGCGCCACGAAGCACAAGCAGAGCGGGAAGAAGAAGTCGAAGCGCGCCGCCAAACGCAGCAATCCCGACGCAGGCGCCGACGCTGCGCCCTCGCGCTAGCGCTAGTGAGGTGATTCTCAAATTCGCGTCACAATCCGTTCGCCCTGAGCAGGCGCACTGCGCCGCAGTCGAAAGGTGAACGGCAGTGTTCATGCTTCGACAAGCTCAGCACGAACGGCCTTCCATACTTCTGCGAATTTGTGACTCGCCACACTAGCGCTAGCGCGAACGTTATCGGTAGATAGCCGAAGGATGGGGCCTACGGGGGAAACCTTGGTTTCCCCCGTTCGTTTACCGGGTTATAGGCTCTACGCATTTGCGTAGAGCCTATAACCGTGCGAGCTCGCGAGCAGGTGGCTTTCGAACGCGGCGAGCACGCTCGGCCAGGTGAGCGTTTCTACCGCGTGGGGCGCGGCGGTGCGCAGGCGCTCGAGCAAGGCCGGCGTGCACGCCACTTCGGCGGCAGCGGTGATGAAATCGTCTTGGTCCCCGCATCCGACGAGTCTTGCGCTGACGCGGTCGACCGCGTGCTGGGCAGCGGCGCCTTCGTCGAACGCGACCACCGCGAGGCCGCTGGCGAGCGCTTCGAGCGTCACGTTGCCGAAAGTCTCGGTCGCGCTCGGGAACAGGAAGAGATCCGCCGACGCATAGTGAGCGGCGAGATCGGCGCCGCGCCGCACCCCCGCGAAGACGTGATCCGGATTGCGGCGCTGCAGCCGCCGTCGCGCGGGTCCGTCGCCGACCCAGATCATCCGCGCAGCGGGGCAGCGCTCGCGTATGCGCCTGAACGCGCGCTCGGCGAGGCCGAGGTTCTTTTCAGCCGCGAGCCGCCCGATGTACGCGACGGCGAGGCCGTCGCCTTCCACGCCCCACTGCCGCCGCAGCGGCGCGCTCCTGCGCCCCGGGTTGAAAAGATCGGTGTCGATTCCGCGGCCGACCTGCACGACGTTGAGATAGCCGCGCGCACCGAGCTCGCGCTGCAATGCGGCCGTGGAGACGAAAGTCAGGTTCGAGCGGTTGTGAAAACGCCGCAGGTAGGCTTCGATCGGCCGGGCGAGCCAGCCGACGCCGTAGTGCGCGCTGTAGCGATCGAAGTGAGTGCGGTAATCGGTCGTGACCGGGATGCCCAGAGCGGCGGCGGCGCGCAGCGCCGAGGCGCCCAGCGGTCCTTCGGTTGCGACGTGGACCACGCTGGGACGCCGCTCCTGCCAGCGTGCGATGAGCCGGCGCGCCGCGGGAAAGCCGAAGCGCACCCCCGGATAGAGCGGCAAACCCATTCCGGGTAACAGCATGTCGTCGTCACGCCCGCGCCGCGCGCGATCGCCCGACTGCCGCGGCCGCACCACGTCGACGGTGTGCTCGCGCTCGCGCAGATACTCCACCGCGCGCCGCACCGTGAGTGACACGCCGTTCAGCTCGGGCGGGTAGGTCTCGGTGACGAGCGCGACGTGCATGCGTCCCGCCCGCTCGCCGACTGCAGGCGTGCGGTGCCGCGGTTCGTATCGTTTGAGGCGCCTGTTTTCGAATGGCTGCATAAGGCTGCCGCTGTGACGCGGCCCGGCCGTAGGTGCATATTTCAGGCCCGCGCTCGAGAGCCGGTGTTCAGGCGAGCGCGATGCCGCTTTGCGTCAGTTTCTGTCTGATCGCGAAATTCAGGTCGCTCACGAGCGCGTCGCGTGCGTCGATCCGGTTCGTATTCCAGACCTGAAGCTCGAATCCCATGTTGCCGGCGGCGGCGAGAGCGAGCAGCCGCACAGCGGGCGGCGGATCTTTCAGCACGTCGGCATGTGCGCGCGCCGCTTCGAGCAGTATGCGCTCGACCGCCACCGGATCGGCGCCGGCCGCCACGGTCACCGGCACTCGCATGCGGATATGCTGTGCATGGTAGCGCAGATTGACCACGTTGTCGGTGATGAAGCGCGAGTTCGGCACCAGGATGGCGATGTTGTCGCTGGTGACGACCGTGGTGCGGCGCATGCCGATCTCGGTGACGATGCCGTCGAGGTTGGCGAGCTCGATGCGGTCGCCGACCTTGATCGGGCGCTCGAACATGATGATGAGGCCGCTGATGAAGTTGCTGATGATCTGCTGCAGCCCGAAGCCCACACCGACGCCGATCGCGCCGGCGAGCACCGCGAATGCGGTCAGCTTGATGCCGAACATCTGCAGGATCACGACCGTGCCCACGATGAGCAGCGCGTAGCGCACGACCGCGACGATCGCCAGGCGGCTGCCCGCGTCGAAGCTCGGTTTGAGTCCGAGGCGGCGATCGATGAACGCTGTCACGCGCCGCGTGGCCAGCAGCAGCACCCACATCAGCACGATCAGCTTGAAGAGCGTGAACAGCGTGAGCTCGGCGTCGCCCAGCGTGAAGAGGGTTACGTCGAAGTCGGACAGATCGGAGAGATACAGACGCAGTAGTTCCATGGGCGGGAGCCGCTATACGCCGCTACGCGGTTCGTGCGGATATGCAAAGCGCATGAGTTTAGCCGAGGCTGCGGGCGAACGCCGCTTTGGTGAGCGCG
>JAQGNC010000199.1 GCA_028292065.1 Betaproteobacteria bacterium | reverse complement strand
CGATCGCTGCTGGGGCCTCGCCGAAGACAACCCGATCCTGTCGATACACGACGTCGGCGCGGGCGGTCTGTCGAACGCGCTGCCCGAGCTCGTGCACGGCGCGGGGCGCGGCGGCCGCTTCGACCTGCGCAAGATCCCGAACGAAGAGCCCGGCATGTCACCGGTCCAGATCTGGTGCAACGAAGCGCAGGAGCGCTACGTCCTCGCGATTGCGCCGGATCAGCTCGACGCGTTCGCCGCTATCTGCGCGCGCGAGCGCTGCCCGTTCGCCGTGGTGGGACACGCGACCGCCGACGGCCAGCTCACCGTGGTCGATCCGTACTTCGGCAACGCCCCGGTCGACATGAATCTCGAGGTGCTGCTCGGTAAGCCGCCGCGCATGCGGCGCTTTGTTGCGCGCGTGCGGCGCGAGCTGCCGCCGTTCGAGCTCGACGGTGTGACCATCGCAGAAGCAGCGAAGCGCGTGCTCAACCTGCCGAGCGTCGCCGACAAGACTTTCCTGATCACGATCGGCGACCGCAGCGTCGGCGGGCTCACCGCGCGCGATCAGATGGTCGGACCGTGGCAGGCGCCGGTGTCCGACGTCGCGGTCACCGCGATGGGTTACGAGACTTACCGCGGCGAAGCTTTCGCGATGGGCGAGCGCACCCCGCTCGCGCTCGTGAGCGCCGAAGCATCAGGGCGCATGGCGATCGGCGAGGCGCTGACCAACGTCGCGGCGGCGTGCATAGAGAAGATCGGCGACGTGAAGCTCTCGGCGAACTGGATGGCCGCGGCGGGTCATGCCGGCGAAGACGCGGCGCTCTACGACACGGTACGTGCGGTCGCGCTCGAGCTCTGCCCCGCGCTCGGCATCAGCATCCCGGTGGGCAAGGATTCGCTGTCGATGAAGACGGCATGGACCGACGACGGCGCGCGTAAGGAAGTGACTGCACCGCTCTCGCTGATCGTTTCGGCGTTCGCGCCGGTCGCCGACGTGAGGCGCACGCTCACCCCTTACATGCGCACAGATCTGGACGACACCGTGCTCATGCTGATCGACCTCGGCGCCGGCAGGGACCGGCTCGGCGGCTCGGCGCTCGCGCAGGTGTACGGGCACGTCGGCAGTGTAGCGCCCGACGTCGACGACGCCGCGGCATTGAAAAGTTTCTTCCAGGTGATCCAGCAGCTCAACCGCGAAGGCAAGCTGATCGCGTATCACGACCGCTCGGACGGCGGACTTTTCGTGACCCTGTGCGAGATGATGTTCGCGGGCCGTGCGGGAATCACCGTCGATGCGCATCCGGGTCTGTCCGCGGGCGGCGACGCGGCGAACCTCGCGGCGCTCTTCAGTGAAGAGCTCGGCGCGGTGATCCAGGTGCGGATCGAGCACGCGGACGCGGTGCGCGCCGCGCTCGCCGCTGCAGGGCTCGGCTCGTGCCTGCACGCGATCGGCCGCCCGAACGGCGAGGACACCTTGAGCGTGATCGCCGGCGGCAAAGAGATTAACGCGCAATCGCGTATCGGGCTTCAGCGTGTATGGTCGGCGACGACTTACCAGATGCAGCGCCTGCGCGACAATCCCGAATGCGCGCAGCAGGAGTACGACCGCATCCTCGACGCTCGCGACCCCGGCCTGCACGCGCATCTCACGTTCGATCCGAACGAAGACATCACGGCTGCGCTTGCGAACACAGACCGAGCCGATGATCGGCGCCTGGCCGGCGGCAAAGACAGTTCCCTCCCCCTCAGGGGAAGGGGCAGGGTGGGGGTGGGTCTGAACCGGCCCAGGGTCGCCATTCTCAGAGAGCAGGGCGTCAACGGCCAGATGGAGATGGCCGCGGCGTTCGACCGCTCGGGCTTCACCGCCGTCGACGTGCACATGAGCGACATCATCGCCGGACGCGTGAGCCTGAAAGATTTCGCCGGCTTCGCGGCGTGCGGCGGATTTTCCTACGGCGACGTGCTCGGCGCGGGCGAAGGCTGGGCCAAGTCGATCCTCTTCAACTCGCGCGCCCGTGACGAGTTCGCGGCGTTCTTCGAGCGCGGCGATACTTTCGCGCTCGGCGTGTGCAACGGCTGCCAGATGATGAGCAATCTTCGCGAGCTCATCCCGGGCGCCGCGCGCTGGCCGCACTTCGTCAGGAACAAGTCGGAGCAGTTCGAAGCGCGAGTGGCCCTGCTCGAAGTCCTCGAGTCGCCTTCGATCTTCCTGCGAGGCATGGAAGGCAGCCGCATTCCCATCGCGGTCGCGCACGGGGAGGGCTATGCGGAGTTTTCCGACGCCGCGGCGATCGACGCCGCTCGCCCGCTCGTCGCGCTGCGCTATGTCGACAACCGCGGCGCCGCCACCGAAACCTACCCGAGCAACCCGAACGGCTCGCCGCAGGGGATCACCGGGCTGACCACGCCCGACGGCCGCTACACGATACTGATGCCGCACCCGGAGCGGGTCTTTCGCACCGTCAGCTATTCGTGGCACCCGGCGGATTGGGGCGAAGACGGGCCGTGGCTGCGGATCTTCCGCAATGCGCGGCGGTGGGTGGGCTGAGGTTTTAGCCGCGACCTTGGAGCACACCGGGGACAGACCCCGGTAGGGCAACACCAGGCAACACCGGGGTCTGTCCCCTCGGGGCGGGCTGAGGCTGCGGCGCCAGCCCGGAGCACACCGGGGACAGACCCCCTGTAGGGCAGAACCAGGCAACACCGGGGTCTGTCCCTTGGGGGCAGAACCACGCGACACGGGGGGCTGTCCCCTGCGCGGGCCGTCGAAACCTCACAGAACGATAGATTTGACCCGCCGGCGTAGTGTCGCTAAAGTGCGACACTTTTTGCCGCGACTGCCAGCTCGCTGCGGCGTCTCCCGAGGAGCTCCACCGTATGCGTATTCGACTCGCGCGCGTCGCCCTGCTGTTGCCGCTCGTTTTTGCGGCCGCTCCCTGCGTCGCGGACATCTATTCGTTCGTCGACGAGCACGGAATCACGCATTTCACCGACGTGGCGAGCGACAGCCGGGCGACGCTGTTCATGAAAAGTGCGCCGCCCGCCGCCGCGTCCGATGCGCCCGCGGTTCCCAACGTCGCGTCAGCGGGGACGCTCCCCAAGCCCTACGGCGAGGCGATCTTGCGTATCGCCCGCGAGCACGGCCTCGAGCCTGCGCTCCTGCACGCGGTGATCACCGTGGAATCCGGCTACAACCCCCGTGCGCGCTCGCGCCAGGGCGCCCGCGGGCTCATGCAGCTCATCCCGGCGACGGCGAGGCGCTTCGGCGTGACCGATGTGTGGAACCCGCTCGAGAACATCCGCGGCGGCGCGCGCTACCTGCGCGAGCTGATGGGCCTGTTCAACGACGACATGGAGCTCGCCGTGGCGGCCTACAACGCCGGTGAGGGCGCGGTGATGCGCTCGGGCAACGCGATTCCGCCGTACCCGGAGACGCGCCGCTACGTGCCGCGGGTGCTCGAGTATTACCGGCGCTATCGCTCGATGGCCGTGTCCTGAGGCCGTCCGCAGCGCTTGCATACTCGCTGCAATTGACGCACTGTTGACGCTCCGCGAGACCCGCGCACGCCGGGCCGCCAACCACAAGAGAAAGGCACGTGATGGCCAATTCGAAAGACAAGCAGGCCGATACTGCAGAAGCCGCCGATGCGGCGCAGATGACGAGCGCGCCGGCGGCCTCGCAGGAACCGCGATCGGTGAGCTTGGGCGTTCGGCTGGTCCCCGTGGACAACTCCGACCAGCCGCTGTTCGCGAACTACACGACGGTCAACGCGACGCCGGGAATCGCCTTCCTCGATTTCGCGTTTCTCGAGCCTTCGGTGCTGCTCGCGCTCCCGCACGTCGAGAAGGTCCCGGAAAGCATCAACGGGCGCCTGGTCGCGCGCGTGGCGCTCGCGCCGGATGCGCTGCAGAACCTCGCGAGGCAGTTGAACGCGCTGCTGCGCCCGCAACAGCAGGGGCCGCAGTAACGCGCTATCCAAAAGGGCGGTGATGGCGTCCATGACGGCACCACCGTCAGAAAAAAAGGCGCACCTCGGTGCGCCTTTTTCTTTCTGTGCAGTAGCTTATTCGACCTTGGCTTTCGCCCGCAGGTCCCCGATCGTTTTCTGCACCACCTGGCTCTGGATGAGCTGAAGGAGCTGCGGCTTGGCTTCTTCGAAGGTCGGCACCTTGGTCGCGCGCTCGTCTTCGACGCGGATGACGTGGTAGCCGAAGTCGGTATGCACCGGCGTGTCGGTCATCTGGCCTTTCTTCATCTTGGTGACCGCGTCGGAGAACGGTTTCACGTAGCGCTCGGCCGGCGCCCAGTCGAGGTCGCCGCCGCGGGCCTTGGAGCCCGGATCGGTCGAGTGCTCGGCCGCGAGCTTCTCGAAGCTGCCGCCTTTCTTGATCTGGGCGATCAGGTTCTTCGCGTCGTCTTCCTTTTCGACGAGGATGTGGCGGACGCGGTATTCCTTCGCCGGGAGCTGGGGTTTGAGGCGCTCGTATTCCTTCTTGAGCATGTCGTCGGTGACCGGGTTCTTCTTGAGCATGTCGTCGAAGTAGGCGTTCACCAGTACGCTCTGCCGGTCGAGCTCGATGCGCGCGGCGATCGGGCCCTGCTTGTCCAGCCCCTTCTTCACCGCTTCCTGCGCGACGACTTCCTGGTTGATCAGCGCGTCGCGTATGCCTTTGCGCAGCTCGGGCGTGTCCTGCTGGCCCTGGCCGATACGCGACTTGATCGCGGCTTCGATGCGGTAGGCGGGAATGGTGGTGCCGTTCACCTTGGCGGCGCCGTTGCCGTTCTGCGCGGCGGCCGCGGGAGCGATTGCCAGCGCGAGCGCGACGGCGATCGGGCGTAGAGCGGAAGTGCGGATCATCGTAGGTCCTCTTTGTGGATGCGGTGACTGTCTAGATTTCGTCCGGGGCGTACGCGTGTATCGCGAGCGCATGGATGTCCCGGGTCATGAGCGGGCCGAGCGCCTGGTACACCAGCCGGTGGCGCGCCTGCAGCGGTTGGCCTGCGAAACGCGGCGATACGAGCGTGAGCCGGTAATGACCTCCGCCGCTGCGCGCGCCCGCATGCCCGGCGTGCTGCGCGGACTCGTCTTCGATCTCGATGGATTCGGGCGCGAGGATCGCGAGCTTTTCCCGGATCAGGTCGGTGACGGACAACAAGCCGGGCTCAGGTGTTCTTGTCGTGCACGTGCCTGGCGAGCATCAGTCCCTGCAGGAGCACGAAGACCAGCATCAGTCCCATGCCGCCGAAGAGCTTGAAGTTCACCCACGCGTCGAGCGAGTAGTTGTACGCGACGTACAGGTTGAGCGCGCCCATCGCCGCGAAGAAGGCGATCCAGCTCGCGAGCAGGCGGTTCCACACCGGCTCGGGGAGGCTCACCTGCTTTTCCATCACCGAGCGCACGAGGTTCTTGCGGAAAACCAGCGCGGCCGCCGCCAGGGTCACGGCGAAGAGCCAGTACAGCACGGTCGGCTTCCACTTGATGAAAGTGGGGTTGCCGAAGAGTAGGGTCGCACCGCCGAAGATCGTGATCACGCCGAGGCTGACCCACAGCATCTTGTCGATCTTGCGCTTGCGCAGCCACAGCCAGCCGATCTGCGCGAAGCTCGCGCCGATGGCGGCCGCGGTCGCGGCGTAGATGCCGTAGACCTTGAACGCGACGAAGAAGATCAGGACCGGGAAGAGGTCGAACAGCAATTTCATGGGCGGTATTATAAGGCGGCGCCGGCCATGCCGTTACGCCCGGGGAGAAAGGCGCCTCACGCGGGTGCGGGCGGCAAGGACGGCTCTGGGCCGTCAGTCCTGTTTCTTGTCGAATTTGAGTGACGCGGAATTGATGCAGTAGCGCAGCCCGGTCGGCTGGGGGCCGTCCTCGAAGACGTGCCCCAAGTGCGCGCCGCAGCGTTTGCACAGCGCCTCGGTGCGCTGCATGAAATGGCTGTTGTCGCCTTCGGTTTCGACGTTATCCGTGGCGGGTTGCCAGAAGCTCGGCCAGCCGGAGCCGGACTCGAACTTTTCGTCCGAGCGGAAGAGCTCGGCGCCGCAGCAGCGGCAGCGATACAGTCCGGGCTCGTGGTTATCGCAGTATTCGCCGGTGAAAGGACGCTCGGTGCCTTTTTTGCGGGTGATCTCGAACTCCTGGGGCGTGAGCTCCTTGCGCCATTCGGCGTCGCTCTTGATTACTTTGTCAGCCATCGTCGGGTCTCCAATCTGTTCTTAGGGGGCATCGGTCTTCTGAAGTTCCTTTTGCAGCGCAGGCGCTTCGCCTGCAGCCGACTGCTGCAGGCGGGGCGCCT
>JAQGNC010000179.1 GCA_028292065.1 Betaproteobacteria bacterium | reverse complement strand
AACAGGTGAACGGGTGCGAAAGCGTGAAGGCGGTTTTACCCGTTCACTCGTTCACGCGTTCACCCGTTCACGTTTTTAAATTTCCAGAAGCATCCGCGCCGGGTCTTCCAGCGCGTCCTTCATCGCGACGAGCGACAGCACCGCTTCGCGGCCGTCGACGATGCGGTGGTCGTAGGACATCGCGAGGTAGTTCATCGGGCGGATGACGATCTGGCCGTTCTCGACGACCGGGCGCTCCTTGGTCGCGTGGACGCCGAGGATCGCGCTTTGCGGGGGGTTGATGATCGGCGTGGAAAGCATCGAGCCGAACACCCCGCCGTTGGAGATCGAGAACGTGCCGCCGGTGAGCTCTTCGAGGGTGAGCTTGCCGTCCTGCGCGCGCTTGCCGAAGTCGGCGATCTGTTTCTCGATGTCGGCGAGCGACATCTGGTCGGCATTACGGATCACCGGAACGACGAGCCCGCGCGGGCTGCCGACGGCGACCCCGATGTCGTAATAGCCGTGATAGACGATGTCGTTGCCGTCGATCGAGGCATTGACCACCGGGTATTTCTTGAGCGCGTAGACCGCCGCTTTCACGAAGAACGACATGAACCCGAGCTTCACGCCATGCTCTTTCTCGAAGCGCTCCTTGTAGCGGTTGCGCATTTCCATGACCGGCTGCATGTTCACTTCGTTGAAGGTCGTGAGTATCGCGGCGGTCGATTGCGACTGCACGAGGCGCTCGGCGATACGCGCACGCAGGCGCGACATCGGGACGCGCTGCTCGGGACGATCTCCCAGCGAGCCCAGGTCCACCGAAGGCGCCGGTGCACGCTGCTGCTGGGGTGCGGAAGGGGCGGCAGGTGAGCGAGCCGCCGGCTGCTGCTGGCCGCCCTCGGCCGCCTGCAGCACGTCGCCCTTGGTGACGCGCCCGCCGCGCCCGGTGCCGGCGATGCTGGCGGTATCGACCTGCTTCTCGGCTGCATGTTTTTGCGCTGCCGGCATCGCAGGCGTCGCGTCTTTCTTGGCGGCGGATTTCGCTTCGGCGGCTGCAGGAGCGGCTGCTTTGGCCGCAGGCGCCGCGGCCGCTTTGCCGGCCTCTGCAGGCTTCGCCGCTTCGGTGTCTATGGTCGCGATGACTTCGTTGCTCGTGACCGACCCGCCGTCACCCTTGACGACCTTGACCAGCACGCCCGCCTGGGGCGCCGGGGTTTCGAGCACGACCTTGTCGGTCTCGATGTCGACCAGGTTTTCGTCGCGATTGACGTATTCACCCGGCTGCTTGTGCCAGCTCAGCAGGGTCGCTTCGGCGACGGACTCCGATAACTGCGGCACTTTCACTTCCACTAACATCACTGACCATCCTTATATTGACCGATGCGCATCGCGCAGCGTCCTCGAACCTCCCCTCGCCCTCACAGGGAGAGGGACCGGGGGTGAGGGTCGCCCTGAACGTTAATAGTCTTCGCCCGCGAGCAACGGCCGCGGCTGGTGCGTGACTGCGCGAGGCTCGGTTCCGCCCGCCAGCGTGATCGCCTGCTCGACGAGCGCTTTCTGCTGCTCGTCGTGCAGCTGCTTGTAGCCCGCGGCCGGCGACGCCGACGAATCGCGTCCCGCGTAGAAAAGCTTCTGGTGGGGCATGAGGTGCCGCAGCAGGTAGTGCTGGATGCGGTGCCATGCGCCCTGGTTGCGAGGCTCTTCCTGGCACCACACGATCTCGGTCGCGTTCCTGTAGCGCTCGATGATCGCCTGCATGTCGTCGTGCGCGAAAGGATAGAGCTGGGCGATCCTCACCAGCGGCAGGTTCTGGATTCCGCGCGCCTTGCGCGCCGCGCGCAGGTCGTAATACACCTTGCCGCTGCAGAAGACGACGCGGTTCACCTTGGCCGGGTCGATGTCCTTCGCGTCCCAGTCCTCGTTGATCGGCTTGAACTTGTCGTTCGCGAACTCCTCGAGCGGCGAGACCGATTCCTTGTGCCGCAGCAGGCTCTTCGGCGTAAAGATGATGAGCGGCTTGCGATACGGCCGGATCATCTGGCGGCGCAGGAGGTAATAGAGCTGAACCGGGGTCGCCGGCACGCACACCTGCATGTTGTAATCGGCGCAAAGCTGGAGATAACGCTCGATCCGCCCGGACGAGTGCTCCGGGCCCTGCCCTTCGTAGCCATGCGGCAGCATCATGACGAGACCGCACATGCGGCCCCACTTGACTTCGCCGGCGGCGATGAACTGGTCGATGACGACCTGGGCGCCGTTCGCGAAGTCGCCGAACTGGGCTTCCCAGATCACGAGCTCGTTCGGGCTCGACGTGGCGTAGCCGTACTCGAAGCCGACGACCGCTTCTTCCGACAGGAAGGAGTCGATGACGACGAAATCGCCCTGCTTCTCCGACACGTGCTGCAGCGGGATGTAGGTGCCCTGGTCCCAGCGCTCGCGGTTCTGGTCGTGCAGCACCGCGTGGCGGTGGAAGAACGTGCCGCGGCCGCTGTCCTGGCCGGAGACGCGGATCGAATAGCCTTCCTCGAGCAGCGTCGCGAACGCGAGGTGCTCGGCCATTCCCCAGTCGAGCGGCAGCTCGCCTTTGGCCATGAGCTGGCGGTCTTCGATGATCTTCTGTACGCGCGGGTGCAGCTTGAAATTCTCCGGCACCGTGGTGATGCGCTCGGCCAGCGCTTTCAACCTGGCGAGCGGCAGGCGGGTGTCGTCCTGGTCCTGCCACTTGCTGCCTTTGTAGCGGCTCCAGTCGATCTCGAAAGGCGGCTTGTAGTTCTGCAGGATCGTCTTATTGGTGTGATAGCCGCCGTCGAGCGCCTTGCGGAAAGTCGCGATCAGCTCTTCGGATTCGGCTTCGGCGATGACGCCTTCGCGGATCAGCTTTTCCGCGTACAGGCGGCGGGTGGTCGGCAGCTTCGCGATCGTTTTGTACATGAGCGGCTGCGTGACCATCGGCTCGTCCTGCTCATTGTGACCGAGGCGGCGATAGCACACCACGTCGATGACCACGTCGCGATGGAACTGCACGCGGTAGTCGAGCGCGATCTCGGTGACGAGGCACACCGCTTCGGGGTCGTCGCCGTTTACGTGAAAGATCGGCACTTCGAGCATCTTGGCGACGTCGGTGCAGTACAGCGTGGAGCGTGCGTCGCGCGGGTCCGAAGTCGTGAAACCGATCTGGTTGTTGCCGACGATGTGCACCGTGCCGCCGGTGCCGTAGCCGCGGGTCTGCGCGAGGTTGAGCGTTTCCTGGATCACGCCCTGCCCGGCGAACGAAGCGTCGCCGTGCAGCAGCACCGGCAGCACCTGGTCGCCGGTCAGATCCTTGCGGCGGTGCTGGCGCGCGCGCACCGAGCCTTCGACCACCGGGTCGACGATCTCGAGGTGCGACGGGTTGAACGCGAGGGTCACGTGCATCGGACCGCCGGGGGTCATGATGTTCGACGAGAAACCCATGTGGTATTTCACGTCGCCGGCGAGCAGGTCGTGGTCGTCGTGCTTGCCTTCGAACTCGGCGAAGAGGTCCTTGGGCATCTTGCCCATCGTGTTCACGAGCACGTTGAGCCGCCCGCGATGCGCCATGCCGATGACGAGCTCCTGCACGCCGGCCTTGCCCGCGCGCTGGAGCAGCACGTCGAGCTGCGCGATCACCGATTCGCCGCCTTCGCCGGAGAAGCGCTTTTGCCCGACGTAGCGGGTGTGCATGTATTTCTCGATCGTCTCGGCCGCGGTGAGACGCTCGAGGATGTGTTTCTTGAACTCGGCGTCGTACTGGGGCGTCGAGCGGATCGACTCCAGGCGCTCCTGCACCCAGCGCTTCTGCGGCATGTCGGTCATGTACATGTACTCGACGCCGATCGTTCCGCAGTAGGTGTCTTTCAGGAAATCGAGGATCTCGCGCAGCGTCGCCTCGCGCTTCCACACCAGGGTCCCGGTGTTGAAGGCGGTGTCCATGTCGGCCTCGGTGAGCCCGTAATTCGCCGGGTCGAGCTCGGCGATGTAAGGCTTCTCGGCGCGGCCGAGCGGGTCGACGTTCGCCTGGCGCACGCCGAGCGTGCGATACGCGGTGATGAGCTGCAGCACGCCGAACTGCTTCTGCCCGAGCTGCGTCGGCTCGGCCTGCGCCTGGGGCCTGCGGCTGGTCTTCGCGAGATCGATGAAGCGCTCCCGCACTTCCTCGTGCGAGACGTCCGCCGGACCGTCGTCGAGGCGCTGCAGCTCGTCGAAATAGCTGCGCCAGCGCGGCTCGACCGCCTGCGGGTCTTTCAGATAGGTCTCGTACAGCGCTTCGATGAACGGCGCGTTCGAGCCGAACAGGTAGGAATTGCCGAGCAGTTCTTTCATCATGTTCGCAGTGCTCCTGAATGCGTGAGGAGTGAGGCGTCAGGCGTGAGGCGCGATATCCAGACCCTCGGAGCCGCCGGACGTTCCCGCCTCACTCCTCGCTCCTTACGCCTCACGCTTCTGCGGGCTATTTGCGTTGGTCTACCGGAACGAAATCGCGAGTCGCCGGGCCGGTGAAGAGCTGGCGCGGGCGATTGAGCTTGGAATCCGGGTCGCCGAACATCTCGCTCCACTGCGCGATCCAGCCGACGGTGCGCGCCAGCGCGAAAATGGCGGTGAAGAGCGGCACCGGGATGCCGAGCGCCTTGTAGACGATACCCGAGTAGAAATCGACGTTCGGGTAGAGCTTGCGCTTGATGAAGTATTCGTCTTCGAGCGCGACTTTCTCGAGCGCCATCGCAAGCTTGAAGAGGCGGTCGTCTTTCAGGTCGAGCTCTTCGAGCACTTCGTGGCAAGTCTTCTGGATGATGCGCGCGCGCGGATCGTAGTTCTTGTACACGCGATGGCCGAAGCCCATCAGCATCGAGTGATCGCCCTTGTCCTTCACGCGCTTGATGAATTGGGGGATGTTCTTCGCGTCGCCGATCTCCTCGAGCATCTTGAGCACCGCTTCGTTCGCACCGCCGTGCGCGGGGCCCCACAGGCTCGCCACACCCGCCGCGATGCACGCGAAAGGATTCGCGCCGGTCGAGCCGGCGAGACGCACCGTCGAAGTCGACGCGTTCTGCTCGTGGTCGGCGTGGAGGATGAGGATGCGTTCCATCGCGCGGGTCAGCACCGGGTTCGGCTTCCACTCCTCGCACGGCGTGCCGAAAGTCATGTACAGGAAGTTCTCGACGTACGAGAGCTCGTTCTTCGGGTACATGAAAGGCTGGCCGACGTTGTACTTGTAGGTCATCGCGGTGATCGTCGGGAGCTTGGCGATCAGCCGGAACGCCGAGATCTCGCGGCTGCGCGGATCGTTGATGTCGATCGAGTCGTGATAGAACGCCGAGAGCGCGCCGATCACGCCGCAGAGCACCGCCATAGGGTGCGCGTCGCGGCGAAAGCCGGTGTAGAAGCGCGAGAGCTGCTCGTGCACCATCGTGTGGTGCGTCACGGTGTCGACGAAGGTCTCGAGCTGCGGCGCGTTCGGCAGCTCGCCGTTCAAGATCAGGTAGGCGACTTCGAGGAAGCTGCTGTGCTCCGCGAGCTGCTCG
>JAQGNC010000089.1 GCA_028292065.1 Betaproteobacteria bacterium | reverse complement strand
GTGGTCCCCTCCCCATCAGGGGGAGGGTCAGCGTGGGGGTGGGTTAAGCTTTGTAAGGAGCGCATCGCGCCGCAGGCGATTTTCCACCACGCACACCTGTGCCCGCCGCTACAATCCCGCCGCTATGCCTATCCAAATCGTCATCATCAGCACCCTGGCCGCGCTCGTCCAGGTCGCGGCGCTCATGCTTCTCATCAGGGGAGCGATGTGGCTCTCCGGGCCGACAGCGCGGAACAACTTCGTCTACGGCCTCTTCACCGTCGGCGCGATGCCTTTCATCCACTTCACGCGCGCGGTGATGCCGCGTGCAGTGCCGGACCGTTACATCCCGGCGATCGCCTTCCTGCTGGTGTTCGCGCTGTGGGTCGCACTCGCGCTCACGCAGCAGACGCTATGCGCGCGCCCCGGCGTTCAGTGCGGCTGAGGCTCGGCGTGAGCCAAGGTAGCGCTCGCCAGTTCGGCCCCCGGGCGCCTGCTGTCGACCGCGTGGCGCACCGCGTCGAGATAGCAGTCGAGCGCAGTCGAGAACGTCGCGGCTGACTGCGTCGGCTCGCGGTTCTCCTCGACGCGCGTCCAGTGCCACTGCTCGTGGTCGTCCTGCTTGAATTGCCACTGCTGCCCCATCTCGTTCTCCCCCTCAAACCCGCGGTCTTCGGCAATCGACGTGCCGAAATGATCGTACGCCTTCGCGGCTCGCGCGTACACGTCGGACGGCGCCGACCGAATGTGCCGGAAGGACTTGACCCGTCAGGCTATTGCAGCTTAAATAGCGCGCTTTCCGGGTGCTTGCTGACCCGGAATCCGAAGCCCTCCTTCCTCCCGCCGTGACGCAGCAAGCCCGCATCACCCAGGGCCACGTAGTTCAGTTGAATAGGAGGGCTGAACACACGCAGCACGCGTGTGTCAGCGCAGGCAGACTTCCCGATCTTCGAGAAGTCGAGGACAGCGCAAAGCTGGCCGTGCCGAAGCTGAAATCCCGTCGGCGGTCAGATGGGTTGCAGTAGAAGTGACGTAAGCCCGCACCACGGGGCCGGGTAGCTCAGTTGGTAGAGCAGAGGACTGAAAATCCTTGTGTCGGCGGTTCAATTCCGTCCCCGGCCACCAATCCTCTCGGTCACCAAGCGCGGTTCCTGCGCATACTGTTTTCTACAAATACCGCAGATCTTCTACAAATCGCGCGGTGCGTCCCACCTGTGCCAGTAGGTCCCGGCTTCTGAGTGCCATCCGCAGAGACAGCCGCTAACGTCGATCGCGAAGCTCGATGACCCTGAACATCCCGTTCCTGAATACCGTCGTCCCAATCTCGTCCTGGAATTTGCCGTCCACGTACGCAGGGTATCGCGGGTACAAGTACGTTCCGGGCGCCACAGTGATCAGGAAGCTTGCGCGAGCTCGCGCAAGCGTTGCTCGAAACACGTCGGCGTCGTAGTCCGGGTTCCACATCCATCCCGGCCGCTGTCCCAGCAAGGCGATTGCGCGCGGTTTGGCGAATGCAATGACACTGTCGGGCGGCGTGTGCGCCTGCACGAACGCGTACATCTCCCGGCACGCGCCGCAGGTCGCGAGCTCATCGTCGCGCCATTCACGGGCAGACGCATGAAGATAGACGTAATACACCGCGATGAATGAGGCTAAAGCAAACGCGTAGGACCGCGGACGCGGCATGCGGCTTAACAGGTGCCCGACGCCCGCTGCCGCGAGCACGAGAGCGATGGGCAGGATCGGGAACAGAAATCGCGGGCCCGGCGAGATCGACGCGAGGGCGAGCGCGCTGAGGTAGGCGAGCAAGTACCACACGGGGAGCGGAACGCACGCGATGCGCGCACGAAGAGGCAGCCCTGAACCGCCGGCGGCAGCGGACCCGAACACGCGCCATGCACCGAACATGGCGACGGCGATAAAAGCCGCCAGCGCGATGTCTGAAAGGAAGCCTGACGGCATCGGAATGACCCAGAGCGTCACGGCCCAATAACCCTTCAGGTTGCTGAGGATCAGCTGCATGCCGGGCACCGTGAGCTCGTTGGAATACGTGGTCGGCGCGACGAGCAGCGACTTCTGCAGGGCGATGAGTAAAGCGAATGACGCGAGGAATGCCGCATACCACGCCAGAGGTTTGCGGCGCGCCCACGCGTCGAGCAGCAGGGCCGGCAGCAGCGCAACGCCGATCGACCGGCACGCCACGCTTGCGAACGCCAGCATGCCTACGACCACTCCAGCCGCCACTGCGCGAGTTCCGGTGGCATGCGGGCGATCGCGCGATGCGTACCACAGGGTGAGCATGCTGAAGAGCATGTACGGTGCCTCCGAGCCGATGTACTGGCGCAGGGTCCACACCTGTTCGTGCAAAGCGAAGAGCAGAACCGCCGTGAATGCCGCCCTTCTGCCGAACGGGCGCGCGAGGACACGGTACGCGATCGGCAGCATGCCGATGAAACAAAGAAAGCACACCGCCTTCAGCGCGACGATGTCGAGCCCGAACATTGCAAAAACCGGCGCGAGCAGGAGCGGCAAGCCGGGGGGATACGCGGGCGGGCCGACATAAGGCGCGTCGGGGTTGAAGATATAGCCGGTGTCGCCGTACGGGATGCCGGTGACGATGTTCCGGGCGTGCAGGACGTATTGCGCCCAGTCGTCGCCCCACTCGTGTGAGCTCGTCAGCGTGGCCGTGCCGAGCACGGCATACGCGACGAGCAGACACAAGCCCACGGCCTCGAGACGTAATCCGCGCAGACGCGTCAGAGCACCGATTGCGTAGCCTTTGTGGTTGTTGGTAGCGAGGCGCGCTAATTGTGGGAAGCGTGAGAAGCCGCCCGGTCACGTGGCCGCTCAGGTCTATTCTTTCATACGCGCGGTACACCGCCAAGGCAGCCACCCGGCGCGCACCTATGGCATCGAATCGCCCGTGCTAACATGCGCACCGCTCGCGAAGTCCATGAACGAAGCACGCTTTCACGAGGGGAAATAGTGTCACGATCATTTTCGTTGTTGGGTTTCACGGTGTTGTTCGCCGGTGCGCTGTCGTGCGCATCCGCGCAGGCGCAGGGCGTCGAGAAGCAGGCGGTGAAAGGCGCGCTCGACTGGGCTTTCCAGGGGCCGCAGGCGATCTTCACTTATGCGGCCGACAAGGGGCTGTTCAAGAAAGAAGGACTCGATGCGCAGATCGATCGCGGCAGCGGGTCTGCGGATGCGGTCACGCGCGTCGCGTCGGGCGCCTACGATTTCGGCTGGGCCGAGATGTCCGCGATCATCAAGTACAACGCCGAGCAGCCGGGGCGGGAGCTCGTCGCGGTGTACGTGACGCACGATCATTCGGCGAACGCGGT
Organism: Betaproteobacteria bacterium; assembly: GCA_028292065.1. Lineage (GTDB taxonomy): Bacteria > Pseudomonadota > Gammaproteobacteria > Burkholderiales > SG8-41 > JAQGMV01. The sequence goes on along the minus strand of JAQGNC010000089.1, from coordinate 1,273 downwards.
GATCACGATCAAGGGCCGCGGTATCGCCTCGCCGAAGGACCTCGAAGGCAAGAAAGTCGGCTCCAGCGCCGGCAGCGCGGCGCGCGACGTGTTCGGCACGTTCGCGAAGATCAACGGCGTGGACGCAAGCAAAGTGCTGCACGAAACGGTGAGCGGGTCGCTGCGCGAAACGATGCTGGTCCGCGGCGACGTGCAGGCGATACTCGGTGCGATCACCTCGGGTGTTTTCACGGTGAAGTCCCTCGGCATCAAGCAGGAGGACATCATCTCGATGCCGTACGGCCGCTACGGGCTCGATCTCTACGGGCACGCGGTCATGACCACCGCGGCGTTCGCGGAGAAGAACCCGCGCACCGTTGCTGCGATCGTGCGCGCGGTGAACGCGGCGCTGAAGGACGCGATCACCGACCCGAAAGCGGTCGTCGCGACACTCGCGAGCCGCGACAAGCTGGGCGATCTCGGGCTCGAGCAGGAGCGGCTGCAGCTGATGCTGCGCGAGCTCGTGCTGACGCCATACATCAAAGCGAACGGCCTGGGCTCGGTCACCCGCGAGCGCATGGTCAAGAGCATCCAGCTCATCCACGACGCCTACGGCGTGAAAACGCCCCCGGCGCCCGAGAAGGTCTACACCGACCGTTTCCTGCCTCCGCGCGCCGAGCGCATGCCGCGCAGCTGAAGCGGCGTATCTTCCTGAATCGTTCGTGATGCGCGGCCGGGCCGCTGCCCGGCTCGCGCGCCAGTTCCTCCTCATATGACTACATCTTTGGTAGCGCTCGAGCACGTCAGCCTCGCCTATGGCGCGGGCGGCGGCTCGACTCTCGCCGTCGATAACCTCGACCTCGACGTGCCGCAAGGCCAATTCGTCGCGGTCGTCGGGCCGAGCGGCTGCGGCAAATCGACGCTGATGAAGCTCGTCACCGGTCTCCTGCCGCCGACCTCGGGCGTCGCGCGCGTCGCCGGCGAGGCCGTCAATGGCCCGGTCAAGATCGTCGGCATGGCTTTCCAGAACGCGACCCTGCTGCCGTGGCGCACCGCGCTCCAGAACGTGATGCTGCCGCTCGAGATCGTGCAGCCGCATCGCAGCCGGATGCGCAGCGAGTATGCGCAGTACGAGCAGAAAGCGCGTGCGCTGCTCGGCGCCGTCGGCCTCGAAGGTTTCGAGGACCGCTTTCCGTGGCAGCTCTCGGGCGGCATGCAGCAACGCACCTCGCTCTGCCGCGCGCTCGTTCACGATCCCAGCCTGCTGATGCTCGACGAGCCTTTCGGCGCGCTC
>JAQGNC010000151.1 GCA_028292065.1 Betaproteobacteria bacterium | reverse complement strand
CATGATGCGCTTGGGCTCGGGCGAGAGCGCGAGACCGGCGAAAGCGACCTTGGTGTAAGCGAAGCCGAGGAACGTCGGATCGCCGGGTTTGGCGATGCTCTGGCGCGCGCCGCTGCGCTCGAACCTGAGCACGCGCAGGCCGCTTTCGTCTTCGGTCACGATGATGTTGTTGTACGCCGAAGGCTTGTCGTACAGGACCTTCTCGGCGGCCGACGCGAACGCGCTCGACACGAGCAGCGCAAGCACAGCGAGGAGCCGTGCGGCCCCGGTCATACGTGTGCGTGACATGGAGAAGGTTTCTGCGGAACGATACAGCGGCGCATCATAGCGCGAATCGATCGCGCCCGCGCGCCGCTCAGGGCACAATCGCGGCCGACCGGCCTCAATCTTGCGTACCTCCGGAGTTTTTCGAAACATACCCATGACCACCCACCCGCACTCGCGCATGCCCTTCGCGATGGCCGCGCGCCAGGCGCTGCTCGCGTTCATCGCCGCTTTCTTCATAGTCTGCAGCGCCTACGCAGGCGAAGCCGACAAGGCGCCCGAAGACAAAGCCGCGGCCGAGAAAGCGCCGGCCGACAAACCTGCCGCGCCGGTCGCGGTGCCGCTCGCCGAACTGAGCGCACAGGCCGAAGCCGCGGCAGTCAACCTGCGCGAGATCGCCACGAAGTCGGCCGCCGACCCCGCACTCGCGGAGATCGATCGCGAGCTGCCTGCGCTCACGCGCGAGATCGATCTTCGCCTGCGCGAGAACCTGCGAATCATTTCGCAGCACGCGTCGCTCGAGCTTCTGCGCACGATCGAGCGCAACTGGCGGCGATTCAGCAGCACGCTCGAGCTCTGGAGCAGCGAGCTCGAGGCGCGCACCGGGAACCTGGGCCGCAACCTCGCGAGGCTCGACGAGCTGCAAGGCACGTGGAAAGAAACGCTCGCGCTCGCGACACACGAAGAAGCGCCTGCCGAGCTCGTGAAGCGCGCAGAGACTCTGCTCGTGTCGATCGAGCGCACGCGCGAAACAGTGGAAGCGCAACGCGCGCTCGCGTTGCGGCTGCAAAGCCGCGTCTCCGCGCAGGAGTTTCGCGTGACCGAAGCGATCGACGCGATCGCGCAGGCGCGCGATGCGACGCTCAGTCAGGTCTTGCGCAGGGACAGCGCCCCGCTGTGGAACCGCGATCTGAGCGCCTATCGGGAGCAGATCGCCGCGGACAGCCAGGAATCGAGCGAGGTGCAGTGGGCCGCGCTGCGCGCCTATCTCGGGAACAACGGCGAGCGCGTGCTCATCCACGGGCTCGTCTTCGTCGGGTTCGCAACGCTGCTCTACTGGGCGCGCCGGCGGATCAACAAATGGGCGCAACACGAGCCGGGACTGCACCGTCCCGCGCTCGTCTTCGCATGGCCGATCGCCACCGCGTTCCTGCTCGCCTTCATCGGCAGCCGCTGGTTCTACCCCGAAGCGCCGAGGCTGATGTGGGCGCTCGTCGGCGTGGCGTCGCTCGTGCCGACGGTGCTCGTGGTGCGCCGGCTCATCGCCGCCTACCTGCGGCCGCTGCTGTATGCGCTGCTCGCGATGTATTTCGTCGACCAGATCCGCTCGATCACCGCGTCGATCGAGCTTGTGCCGCGCGTGGTGTTTTTCGTGGAGATGCTCGCCGGCCTCGCTTTCCTCCTCTGGTACATCCGCAGGATGCGCACCTCGCCGTCGGAAGCCGCGGCAAGCGACCGCTCCCGAGCGCTCATCCGCGTGGCGCTCGCGGCGGCGTGTGCTTTCTTCGCGCTCACCGCGCTCGCCAACGCGCTCGGCTATCTCGCGCTTGCGAACCTCGCAGGCAACGCGGTGCTGCGAAGCATGTATGTAGGGCTCGTGCTGTACGCGCTCGTCGAGATCATCGACGCCCTGGTGATCATGGCGCTGCGAGTGCGTCCGCTGCGTTATCTCGGGATGGTGCAGCGCCATCGCGAGCTCCTGCGGCAACGCGTGCGCTGGGCGCTCAATGCCATCGCGCTGTGGCTGTGGGCGCTTTTCGCACTCGACCGGCTGGCGGTGAGGCAGCGCGTTATCGGCGCAATCCGCGACGTGTTCACCGCCGAGATCGCCATCGGCTCGATCAGCATGTCGCTCGCCGACGTGCTCGCCTTCGGGCTGGCGGTCTGGGCCTCCTTTCTCGTCTCGAGGCTCGTGCGCTTCGTGCTCGAAGAGGAGGTCTACCCCCACGCACACCTGAAGCGCGGCCTGCCGTACGCGATTTCGCAGACGGTGCACTACATCGTGCTGGTGATCGGCTTCTTCGTGGCGATGGCGGCGCTCGGCCTCGACATGACCAAGTTCACGATACTCGCGGGCGCTTTCACTGTCGGGGTCGGCTTCGGGCTGCAGAACATCTTCAACAACTTCGTGTCCGGTCTCATCCTGCTGTTCGAGCGTCCGGTGCAGGTCGGCGACGTCATACAGATCGGCGACACGACCGGCGTCGTCGAGCGCATCGGGATACGCGCGAGCATCGTTCGCACGCCGAGCGGTTCGGAGATCATCGTGCCGAACGGCAAGCTCATCTCCGAGCAACTGGTGAACTGGACGTTCTCCGACCGCCAGCGCGGCATCGAAGTGCCGGTCTCGGTCGTGCTCGGCAGCGACCCGCAGCAGGTCATCGGGATACTCGAGAGCGTCGCGAAAGACCACCCGAAGCTCGTCAACCATCCGCCCGCCCAAGCGCTGCTCACACGCATGGGCCCGGACTGGCTCGGCTTCGAGCTGCACGCGGCGACCGACCGGATCGAAGACTGGCTCGTAGTGCGCAGCGAAGTCGGCGTGGCGATGCACAAGGCGCTGACTGCGCAGAACATCACGCTGCGGTAAACCGGGGTCTGACCCCAAAAAACCGGGGTCAGACCCCATCGGAGAAGGGGTCTGACCCCGGCTTCTTGGGGTCAGACCCCGGTTTAGATCAAGGCTTAGAAACGAACTCGCTGCCTTTCACATAGAACCGCAGCAGCCGCCGCGCCCAGTGCCCGGCGTAGTCGACGCCGACGCGCGGCCGCTTCACGATGGTGAGCTTGCGATGCGCGCCGGGGTCGGCGATGTGGAGGTCGTCGGCAACGAGGTCGTGCCCGTTCTGCTTCCTGTCGATGTGCATCGCGCGGCACAGGAGGCCCGGACCCTGGGTTCGGCCGTCGATGTTCTTCACCGGCTCGAGCGCGCGCAGCAGCACCGCGGATGCGACGCCTTCGCGCTGCGTCACCACGTTCATGCAGTGATAGATGCCGTAGATGAGATACACGTAGGCGTGGCCCGGCGGACCGAACATGACTTTGGTGCGAGGCGTGAGGCCTTTCGCCGAATGGGCCGCGAGGTCGTGCGGTCCGAGGTACGCTTCGGTCTCGACGATCCGCCCGACGCGCGTCACACCGCCGGAGACATGCACGAGCTGTTTGCCGAGGAGATCCTGGGCGACGTCGATGGTGTCGCGGTCATAGAACTCGCGCGGCAACCTCAGCATGTGAAGCCCACCGGGTCCTGCTAACCCTCCCCTACCCTCATTTTCTCGACGTCCTGAAAGTCACCGAATACCGCAGTTCTTCGGTCGCGACGATGCTGTGCTGCCATCCCCACCGTGCGACACCGCGGATCGAATAGGCCGAGCGCGGCTCGAGGTCGAGCACGATCACGTCTTCCTTGAGGTTGCGCTCACCCGGCTTGTAAGGCCGCAGCTTCATCCTCGCGCTGCCGCCGAGCGACACACCGATGATCGCTTCGAAATCGGGGACGTCGCGATGCCAGCCGAGCGGCGTGCCGGGGCGGTATTCGCTCACCAGTCCGTGTACGAAGCTCTCCGGAGGAATACCGGCCCACGCTGCGATCCTGTCGCGCAGCGGCATCAGGAACGCGGGGATGTCCGGCGCCGGGTCGAGCACGTTTTGCGTGTAATCGTACTTGCCGCCGTAGCTCACGGTGCGGCGCTTCGCGGTGTACTCCTTGTACCTCGCCTCCTGCAGCGGCAACTCGCGGATCGCATCGAGCAGCGCGGCTTCCTCCTCGCGCGTGATGAGCCCGCGCGCGTAGACGAAACCTTCAGGCAACCGCGGCGACTCTCCGAAGAGATCCTGCTGGACAGCGCGTTTGCCCATCTATTCCGCGCGTATGTTCGCCTGCCGCACGACCTTCGCCCATTTCGCCGTCTCTGCGCGCATGAAGGCCGCGAACTGCTCCGGGTTGCTGCCGATCACGTCGGCGCCCATCGCCTGGAGCTTGTCGCGAACGTCGGGCTGGGCGAGCGCTTTGGAGACATCGCCGTGCAGCTTCTGGATGAGCTCGCGCGAAGTGGCCGCGGGCACGACGAGACCGAACCAGTTCGTCAGCTCGTAGCCCGGCACACCCGATTCGGCGACGGTCGGGGTCTGCGGCAGCAGCTTTGATCGTTTCGAGCCGAGCACTGCGAGCGCGTTGAGCTTGCCGGCCTTGATGTACGGATACGCCTGCACCAGGCTGTCGAACGTAAGTGACACCTGACCCCCGAGCAGATCGGTGAAGCTCGGGCCGCTGCCTTTGTAAGGAATGTGCGCGAGGTCGATTCCAGCCATGCTTTTGAGCAGCTCTCCGCCCTGGTGCGGCGCGCCGCCGGGGCCCGACGACGAATAGTTGATCTGTCCCGGCCGCGCTTTGGCGAGCGCGATCACGTCTTTCACGTTCTTCGCAGGCAGCGACGGATGAGAGACCATCACGAAATGCACCGCGACCACCTGGCTCATCGCGGTGAGATCGCGTTGCGGGTCGACCGGCATCTTTTGGTACAGGTGCTGGTTCACCGTGAGATTGCCCATCGTTCCCATGAACCACGTGTAACCGTCGGGCGCCGCGCGAGCCGCGGCTTCGGTGCCGATGACGCCCGACGCCCCCGCCCGGTTGTCCACGATCGCCTGCTGTCCCCAGCTCTCGCCGAGCTTCTGTCCGAGTATTCGCGCGACGATGTCGGTGCCGCCTCCCGGCGGGAAGGCGACGATGATGCGCACCGGCCTGGTCGGGAAAGTCGGCGTCTGTGCGAACGCGGCGGCGCAGAGCGCGCACGCGATCACCGTGGCTGCGATGCTTCTGAACATCTTTTCTCCGGTCTCTTCAGGCGCCACGCGTCCCCCAGGCGCCGACGCCTTGCGCGTGCGACATCCCGAACGTCGTCTTGATCGCCTTGACCAGCACGTCGGTCTCGAAAGGCTTGGCGATGCAGCCGTCGGCGCCGCAGGCGAGCGCTTTGACGATCGACTCGCGCGTGGTCTGCGCGGTGAGCACGATGACCGGCACCTCGCCGAGCGCCGGGTGCCGCCGTATTTTCATCAGCACCTCGAAACCGTCGGCGTCGGGCAGCACGGCCTCGAGCAGCACCAGGTCGGGACGCGGCGGCTCGCGCAGCACGCTGGTGATGTCGTGGCGCGTCCCGGCGACGCGAACGTCGAACCCCTCGAGCGCCATGAAGCGCTGCATCGATTGCGCGAGCGGGGCCTCGTCCTCGACGATCATCACCAGGGGCTTGCGGTCGCTCGGGAGCTGCGGCCTGCCGGCGGGTCGCCGCGCGATGCGCACGTAATAACCCTGCTGCTGGAGCGAGGTGAGTCCGGCAGCCGCTTCGCGAGTCGCGGTGCTCACCGCGGTGGACGACGGCGCGAGAGACGCCGTGACTGCCGACGGCTCGTCGAAATCGAGTATGCCGTCGCCGCCGTGCGTCACGCGTGCGATCAGCCCGTGGTGCAGCAGCCATTCGAACGTGCCTGCGACGTTCTCCGCA
>JAQGNC010000140.1 GCA_028292065.1 Betaproteobacteria bacterium | reverse complement strand
CTCTTCCGATCTCCTCCCCCTGAGGGGGAGGGAACGTTGTTGTGATCCGCGGTGCGGATAACTCCCCTTCCCCCTCAGGGGGAAGGTTGGGATGGGGGTGGGTTTGAACTCACGCTTTCGGCGCTTTCTTCGCTGACTTAGCCGCCTTCGCCGCCGCCCCCTTCACTGCGCCTTTCCCCCCTTTTCCCGCCTGGACCGTCACCGGCTGCTGAGCCCGCGCGCCGCGCATCGACGGCGGCGCGTTCTCGTCATTCTCGTAGCCTTCCATGTAGCGCTCGAGCTCTTTCTTGTCGCGCATGCGGAATTTCTGGAAATCGGGTTTGCGGCCCGCGAGGAACGCGTTCATCCCTTCCTTCGCTTCATCCGATCCCCACACGTGCGCGAGCAGCTCCATGCCGTGCTGCCACGACGAGTACAGATTGTCCGACTCGAAATTGAGCGAGCGCTTGGTCATGCGGATCGTCAGCGCGCTGTGACCTTTCATCGTCTCGCACCACTTCAGGGTCTCGCTGAGGAGCTGGTCCTGCGGCACGCACTTGTTGATGAGGCCGATGTCGACGGCTTCGGCCGCGGTGAAACGCCGCGCACAGAAAATCATCTCGCGCGCGAGACGCTCGCCGATGATGCGCGGCAGGTACTGCGTCGCACCGACGGTCGGGCACGCACCGACCTTGGCGCCGGTCTGCCCGAGCACCGCGTTCTCGGACGCAATCACCACGTCGCACCACAGCGCGAGCTCGTGTCCTCCGCCCATGCACCAGCCGTTCACCATCGCGATCACCGGGATCGGCAGACCCCTGATCGTCATCGCGAGCCCCAGCATGCGGTCGTTCCACATGTAGGCGTTGGTGAAGTTCAGGCGCTTCATCGCGTAGAAATCGCCGCCCGCGGAAAACGCCTTGTCCCCGGCGCCGGTGACGACCGCGCACACGATCGAAGGATCTTCGCGAGTCGATTTGAGCGCGTCGATCATCTCGTCGAGCGACTGCTCGCGAAACGCGTTGAGCACACGCGGCCGATTGATCGTGATCCACGCGACCTGGTCTTTGACTTCGAACAGGATGTCGCGGTATTTGCGCTTGGCCGATTTCTTCTGTGCAGCAGGCATGACGTTCCTCTTTAATTATCTTGAGCCTCGGGGGCGGATGAGTTTACCAACACAAAAAGCAGAAAAGGAAGGACGCAAAGGAAACTGCAAGGACGCAAGGTGGTTCATGCCGGCTCGAATGTCGAATCGGAGTATGAATTCCGTCCCTGCTTCTTCCTTTGCGTCCTTCTTTCCTGCTTCGCTGTGCGGCGCGGCGCAGGACGCTAGAATAAGTCAAACACCAAGCACCGCAGCATCAAGGAGGAGCATGAGAATCACCGCAGTCGCGGCCGGCGCTTTCGCGTGCCTGGCCGCCGCGCCGGCTCTGGCGCAGACCTATCCGACCAAGCCCGTGCGCATCATCATCCCGTTCGCACCCGGCGGGCCGACCGACGTTCAGGGCCGATGGGCCGCGCAGCAGCTCAGCGCGGCGCTCGGCCAGACCTTCATCGCAGACAACCGTCCCGGGGCCGGCGGGGTTCCCGGGAGCGAAGTCGTCGTGAAAGCCGCACCCGACGGCTACACCCTGCTCGCCGGCAACCCCGGGCCGCTGACGATCGCGCCGACGGTGAAAGCGCAGATGCCGTACGACACGCTGCGCGATCTCGCGCCCATCGTGCTGATCGCCAAGAGCGCGAGCTGCATCTGCGTGCACCCGAGCCTGCCGGTCAAAGGCGTGAAGGACTTCGTCGCGATCGCGAAAGCGAGGCCGGGCCGCATCAACTACGGCACGCCGGGAATCGGCACGGTGGGCCACCTCGCGACCGAGTCGTTCGCGACGGCGGCGGGCGTGAAGCTCAATCACGTGCCTTACAAAGGCGCTTCGCAGTTCACGGTCGATCTGCTGGCCGGCAATATCGAGCTCGCGCAGATCCAACTCGCAGGCTCGGCGCCGCTCGCGAAACAGGGCAAGGTCCGCTGCCTCGGAGTGACGTCGACCGCACGCACCGCGCTCCTGCCCGACACGCCGACGATCGCCGAGCAGGGTCTCAAAGGGTTCGAGAGCTACAACTGGAACGGCCTGCTCGCACCCGCCGCGATGCCCAAAGCGATCGTCACGCGCATCCACGACGTCGTCTCCAAGGCGCTCAAAACCACCGAGGCCCGCGAGCTCTTCGGCAGCCAGGGTCACGAGATCAGCGGCATCGGCCCCGACGAATACGGCGCATTCATCAACGCCGAGACCGAGAAGTGGGCGCGGGTGGCGCAGAAGGCGGGGATACCGAAACAGTAAAAAAGGCGTGAGGAGCGAGGGGTGAGGCGTGAGGCGTGAGGCGTAAGGAGATGCCTCAGGCTTATCGGGCCCCCCCGTCACCCCTACCCTTCACCCTTTACCCCTCACCCTTCACCCTTCACCCTTCACCCCTCACCCCTCACCCCTCACGCCTCACCCCTCACCCCTCACGTTCTTCAACCAACCGACGCAGGCTCCCAATGGCTAAAGAGAACACCTACTTCATGTATTTCCCCGGCAACTATCGCTGGTCTGCCGCATTCATCAACATGATGGGCTCGGCGCCGTACGGCGGCTCGGACATCGGCGAGCTGCACAAGATCGGCCAGTTGCTGAAGGACAAGGCGCCCGAAGACGACGAGGCGTGGTTCGACGCGTGCGCGAAAGTGGCCGACGGGGTGCGCGAGCAGGGGCGCAAGTTCGAGGACGGCGGCCACCGCTACTCCGCCGCCGCTTCGTATCTGCGCGCGTGCAACTACTACCAGATGGCCGAGCGTTTCCGTACGCCGAAGGATGAGAAAGCGCTGAAGGTCTACAAGACCGCAGTCGATTGCTTCCACCGGCACGCGAAGCTGACCGACGTCAACATCGAAATCGTCGAAGTGCCTTTCGAGGGCGGCAGCCTGCCGGGCT
>JAQGNC010000081.1 GCA_028292065.1 Betaproteobacteria bacterium | reverse complement strand
CCGCCAGCGTCGTGGCGAGCATGGCCAGCACCAGCCGGCTGCGCACCGACCGCGACCCGCGTCTGAACATCAGCGGCTTTTCCGGCTCTCGCGACCTGCGGCGCGCCTAGCGCGGCCCGCGCGAGGCATCGCAGCACGCCAGGCAGTCCTGCCACGGCACCGGCCTGCTGAAGACGTAGCCCTGGATCTCGTCGCAGCCGAGCGCGCCCAGCAGGCTGCGCTGCTCTTCGGTCTCGACGCCTTCGGCGACCACCGACAGGTCGAGCGCGTGAGCGAGCGAGATGATCGTCGAGACGATCGTCATGCTTTGCGCCTCTTCGCTCATGGTCATGATGAACGCGCGGTCGATCTTGAGCGAATCGACCGGCAGCTTGGCCAGATAGCTCAACGACGAGTAGCCGGTGCCGAAATCGTCGATTGCGAAATGCACGCCCATTTCCCGCAGCTCGCGCAGCTTGTGGCTGTTGTCGCCGATGCTCTCCATCAGGGTCGACTCGGTGATCTCGAGGTCGAGCCCGTGCTCGGCGCCGCCCGCGCGGCTCAGCGTGCGCGCGATGCACTCGACGAAATCGGCGCGTCTCAACTGGATCGCGGACACGTTCACCGCGATCCGCGGTGTCGGGGCGCCGCTCTGCGCCGCCGAGCGCCAGTCCTCGAGCGCGCGGTTCAGCGCCCACTGGCCGACTTCGAGGATGAGCCCGGTTTCCTCGAGCAGCGGGATGAAGCGCGCCGGGCTGACGAGGCCGTGTTCCGGATCGTTCCAGCGGATCAGGGCCTCGACGCCTCGCACCTGGCCCGTCTGCAGCTCGACCTTCGGCTGGTAGTGCAGCATGAACTCGTTTCTTTCGAGCGCGCGGCGCAGCTTGTTCTCGAGCGTGAGCTTCTCGGCGACCCGCGCGTTGATCGCCGGCTCGTAGAAGAGGAACGGCTCGTTGTGCAGCTTGGCCTGCTTCAACGCGGCTTCGGCATTGATGAGCAGGCTGTCGGCGCCGGCGCCGTCAGCCGGGTAGAACGCGATGCCGACCGTGATGTCGACGTGCAGCTCGTGGTCGCCGACGACGAAAGGCTGTGCGAGCGACGCGGCGGACTGGCTGATCATGTGCGCGACCTCGGAAGGCTGCACGTCGACCATGAAGCCGCCGAAATAGTCGGCCGAGAGCCGCGCGGTTTCGGCCAGCGCCAACCATTCGGCAGCGACCCGCCCGGCGATGCGGCGCAGCAGGTTATCGCCCACGTCGCGCCCGTAAGTGCCGTTGATGCTCCTGAAGCGCTTCACGTCCCACACCAGCACCGCGATTCCGCTGTCGGTGCGGCGCGACGCCTGGATGGCGCGCTCGAGCCGGTCGCGCAGCAGGGTGCGGTTGCCGATGCCGGTCACCGGGTCGTGCCACGCGAGGTAGTAGAGCTTCTGCTCGGTGTTGATGTATTCGAGTGCGAAGGACACGTCGGCGGCGAGCTCCATCAGCAGCTTCACCTCGTCGTGGGTGAAGACGTTCGGCTCGGTCGCATACAGGGTGAAGTTGCCGGCGACCTCGCCGGCGATGTTCAGCGGCAGCACCACGACCGAGCGATAGCCTCGCGCGACCGCTTCGGCGAGCCACGGGGAGAGATCCGGCTGCGCTTCGAGCTCGTTCTCGATCACGGGCTTGCCGCTCGCCAACATGCGCTCGACCCGGCCTCCGGGGCGCGGGCGGCCGCTGAGCGCGATGAGGTTCGCGGCGGTGTCCTCGCCTTCGAGCAGTCCCGCGCTGGCCTTCGGCGAGATCGCCCCGCTCGCGGAATCGAGCATGCCGACCCACGCGAGGCCGAAACCGCCGTCGTCGACCGCGATCCGGCACGCCTCGTACAGCAGCTTTTCGGTGTCGCGTATAGGCACGTTCGACGAGTTGATTCCGCTCAGCACCGCGTGGATGCGGTTCAGGCGCTCGATCTTTTCGTCCTGGAGCTTTTGCTCGGTGATGTCGAGCGCGATCGATCCGATAGTGACCGGGCCCCCGTCTTCGCCGGGAATCGGGAAGCGGTGCGACAGCCACCACTTCACCTCGGCGCCCTCCACGCGGCGGACCACGCGGCGCAAAGACTGGTTGGTCTCGATGACGCGCTCGTCGTCCGCCCTGATCTCCGCGGCGCGCGCGGCGTCCCATATCTCGGTGTACGGCTTGCCGACGACGTCTCGTGCGGTGAGACCCACCGCGTCTTCCCACACTTCGTTGACGTAGGTGTAGCGGCCTTCGAGGTCGTGGATCGAAGCCCTGGCCGGCAGATGCCGCATGAACGAGCGAAAGCGTGTCTCGCTCGAGCGCAGCGCGGCCTGCGCGCGGCCCACCGCCCGGCGGTCGCGAGCCTCACTCAGGGCGCGCTTGACGATCGGCCCGAGGCGCTGGAGGTTGTCCTTGAGCACGTAGTCGGTGGCGCCGGCTTTCATCGCTTCGACCGCGCGCTCCTCGCCGATCGTGCCGGAGACGAAGACGAACGGAACCTGCGACGCCTGCTCGCGCGCCAGGATGAGCGCGGAGAAGCCGTCCAGATCGGTCGGCATGCTGAAATCCGAAAGAATCAGGTCGGGGCTGAACGTCCCGAGCGCCTGGATGAAAGCGGCTCGCGTATAGACTCGCTGCGACCTGAATCGCAGTCCGGCGCGCCGCAGCTCGTGCTCGCACAGCTCGGCATCGAGCGGCTGGTCCTCCACGAAAAGGACCTTTAGTTCGCTTTCCATACCTCTCTCCCACACACTGCCCGCGCATCACGGCCTGCGCGCAAATCCCCTGTTTCCAAACTCCGTAGCCTGCTTTTTGTGCCCCGCGGTGCCGGGGCTTTTGCCGCTGAAGCGCGCTTTAGTCTGTGGTCAGGGCGCGACCGCGCGGCTTAATCGGCTTCGCACTTGCAGTTTGATGACGCCACATACAACTTGTGTACCTCCTCCGGCCCGAGTGTGACAAATCGCACACCGCAAGGCGTATTTAGGGTGTGAGGGTCGGGATTTTAGCTCGGAATCGCCGCGCGGACCGCATCGTGGACGCAGCCATCGCCGTAGCGGCCGGGCAGGACACGGCCCATGGCGCGATCCCCTGCCTGTGCGGCCTCAGGTCCACGATCTGAGCGGCCGCGAAGGCGTCCCGACGGTCGACGCCGACGACCCGTGTGCGCGCTTTTTTTCGACGCCGAAATCGGGGACTCCCGAATTTCAGGCGGCGACCGACGTCTGGGTGAGCGGCAGCAGTCCGAGCTCGGCGCGCAGCACGCGCTCGAACTCGGCCGGCGCGACCGGTTTGCTCTTGTAATAGCCCTGGTATTCGTCGCAGCCGAGGGCGCGCAGGAATTCGAGCTGCTCGGCGGTCTCGACGCCTTCGGCAACGACGCGCAGCCGCAGGTTGTGCGCGAGCCCTATGGTCGCGCGCACGATCGCCGCGTCTTCCATGTCGGAGGACACGTCGCGGATGAACGAGCGGTCGATCTTCAGCTTGTCGATCGGAAAGCGCTTGAGATAGCTCAGGCTCGAGTAGCCGGTGCCGAAATCGTCGATCGAGACGTGCACGCCCATGGCGCTCAGCCTTTCGAGCGTCACGATCGCGTCCGATGCGTTCTGCATCACGACGCTCTCGGTGATCTCGACCTCTAGGCATTCCGGCGCGAGACCGCTCGATCCGAGCGCGTAGCCGATGCTCTCGAGCAGGTCTTTCTGACGGAACTGGAGCCCCGAGATGTTCACCGCGACGCGCAGGTGCGGCATTCCCGCGTCCTGCCACGCCTTGTTCTGCCGGCACGCCTCCTCGATGACCCAGCGCCCGATCGGCACGATGAGCCCCGACTCCTCGGCGAGCGGAATGAACTGGTCCGGCGAGACCAGCCCTTTGCGCGGATGCCGCCAGCGCACCAGCGCTTCCATACCGACGACCGAGCCGTCCGCGAGCTCGACCTTGGGCTGGTAGTGCAGCTCGAACTCGTGCCGCTCGAGCGCGCGTCTCAAATCGTTCTCGAGCATGAGGCGCTCGGGGAAGAATGTGCTCATCTCGGTCGCGAAGACGCGCACGTCGTTGCGGCCGCCTTTCTTGACGTTGTACATCGCGGCGTCGGCGCGCGTGATCAGCATCTGCGCGGTGTTGCCGTGCTCCGGGTAGACGGCGATCCCGATGCTCGGCGTGACGTAAAGCTCCTGCTGGTGCACGCGGAAAGGCTCGCGCAACGCGGCCAGCGCCTTGGACGCCACGTCCAGCGCGTCCGGCGTGCCTTCGACTTCTCTCAGCAGGAGGACGAACTCGTCGCCCCCCATGCGCGACACGGTGTCTTCCCCGCGAACGAGGCCCTGCAGCCGGCTCGCGACGCCGCGCAGCAACTCGTCGCCGACGAAGTGACCGAGCGAATCGTTCACCACCTTGAAGCGATCGAGGTCGACGAAAAGCACCGCGCAATTTACTTTGCTGCGCTCGGCGTGGGCGATCGCCTGCTCGATACGGTCTTCGAGGAGCACGCGGTTCGGCAGCTTGGTCAGCGGATCGTGCAGGGCGATGCGCTGCAGCTCGTCGTTGGCGCGTTGGAGCGAAGCCGCCATGCCGGCGGTCCTCGAGATCATGCGCGAGTCGATGACCGACAGGGTCAGCGTCACCAGCAGGATCACCAGCGTGGTTCCGGTCAGCGTGCCGGCCATCCACGAGTTGTCGACGAGCGGCCCTGACACGCAGATGGTGTCCGGCGCGAAATGCGCCGCGGCCATGCCGGTGTAGTGCATGCCGGTGATCGCGAAGCCCATGATGATCGCGCTGCCGAGCTTCGCGTAACGCGTCCACTCCGATTCGGCGCGCAGCGTGAAAGCGATCCACAGCGCCGCGAGCGCGGCGGCGATCGCGATCGCGAGCGAGGCCGCGAACAGCAGCGGATCGTAGGTCGGGTGCGGATGGGTCTGCATCGCCGCCATCCCGGTGTAGTGCATGGAGCAGATGCCGAGCCCCATGATGACCCCGCCGATCGCCAGCTTGCGCAGGCTCAGGCTGTCCTGGCTCACCACGTGCAGCGCGAAACCCGAAACCACCACCGCGATCACCATCGAGAGCAGGGTGATCGGGAGGTCGTAGCCGAGCGGGACCGGCAGGCTGAACGCCAGCATGCCGAGGAAATGCATCGACCAGATGCCGCTGCCCATCGAGAACGCGCCGCCGATGAGCCAGGCGCGCGCGGCCCTCCCTCGCGACGCGCTGATGCGCGTGGCGAGGTCGAGCGCCGTGTACGATGCGAGTATGGCTACAAGCACCGAAATCACGACCAGGCCGTAGTTGTACGTGCCGAGCATGGGATCTCCTGGGACAGGCTTATAACGGCGGTGAAAACCCGATGCTGAGGCGCCCAGGCGTCGCGCTCGGCTCCAAAGTCAGCCGTGCGCGACAAAGGTCACGCTCTTGGGGAGCGGGAGGGGACAGACCCCGGTTTTGCGTGGTTTTGTTTTATGGGGGTCTGTCCCGGGTTTGAACCGGGGTCTGACCCCGAGAAGCCGGGGTCAGACCCCTAGGACAGACCCCGTTTGAACCAGGCCGCGACGCCGTGAGGGGAAAGACGTTACTCCCCCTTGATCCCCGCGATTTTCGCGATCTTCACCCACTTCGCCATCTCGGTGGACACGTGGGTTCCGAGCTGCTCAGGCGTTTTGGGCGTCGGCTCGGCGCCTTCGTTGATCAGCTGTTTTTCGACCGCCGGCAGGATGAGCACCGCGTTTATCTCGCGGTTCACCTTCTGGACGATCTGCGGCGAAGTGCCGCGCGGCGCGGCCACGCCCCACCAGTTGGCCGTGGCATAACCGGGCACGCCCGCTTCGGCGATCGTCGGCACGTCGGGGAGCGTCAGCGCGCGCTTCTCGCCGCTCGTCGCCAGCGCGCGCAGCCTGCTCGCGCGGATGTGCCCGATCGCCTGGATCAGCGACGAGAGACAGACCTGCGTCTGACCCGTGACGGTATCGAGCAGCGCGGGACCGCCGCCCTTGTAAGGCACGTGCAACATGTTCGTGCCGGTCATGTATTTGAAGAGCTCGGTGCCGAAATGCGCGTTGCTGCCGACACCGGTGGAGGCATACACGAGCTGTCCGGGCTTCGCCTTGGCCAGCGCGACGAGCTCCTTCACCGAATTGGCCGGAAGGCTGTTGTTGACCGCGAGCACGTTGGGACCGTAACCGAGGAAAGCGACCCACGAAAACGCTATCAGCGAGTCGTACGGCAGCTTGTGAATGATCGGGTTCGTCGTGAACGAAGTGGAGATCACGAGCAGGGTGTAACCGTCGGCAGGCGCGTTCGCCACGATGTCGGTGCCGATGATCGAATTGCCGCCCGCGCGGTTATCGACCACCACCTGCTTACCGAGACGGTCCCCGAGCCCCGCGGCCACGACGCGCCCGACGATGTCGTTGCTGCCGGCGGGAGGGAAAGGGACGACGAGCCGTATCGGTCGCGTCGGGTAACTCGTATCGGCAGTCGCGGCGTGGACCGACAAGCCGGTCAGGGCGAGCGCCGCAGCAGCAACAGCGCCTGTGAGAATCGTGCGAAGAGTGTTCAACATCCCATACCTCCGGGCTCGTGTCGCCGCGGCGCTGAGCGCGGCGTCCATCTCCCTCGCCCCGCTGTAGCGGGGAGAGGGTCGGGGAGAGGGGAAATCGTACCATGACATCATCCATGCGAACTCGCGTGCAGGCGATGACATTCAAAGATTGCGAGTTACATGAAAGGCCGCGCCGCCAGGTGCAGTCCCAGCAACAGCAGCCCGATGAAAAACCAGCGCCTGAACGTCGGTGCTTCGATGCGTGAGCGGATGTGCTGTCCGACCCACATGCCGAGCAGCGCGGGCGCGAGCGCGAACAGTGAAGTCCCTGCGACCGACAGGCTCAACATGCCGTCTTTCGCGAGCGCGAATGCCAGCGCGATCGTCGCCACCGTGAACGTGATCCCCAGCGCCTGCACGAGGTCGTCTTTCTCGAGCCCGAGCGCCTGCAGATAAGGCACGAGCGGAATCACGAACACGCCCGTGGCCGCGGTCACGAGCCCGGTGGCGACACCGATCACCGGCCCTATCCACGGCTCAGCCCGCGGCGACACGCGAAAGCGCACCGAGAGCAACCCCGAGATCGCATAGAGCACGAGCGCGACGCCGAGGAGCATCACCGCGGTTTTGGAGTTGGTCCCGGTGAGCATGCCCGCGCCGAGCCAGACCCCGGCGCAGATCCCGATGCAGACCGTCGCGAGGCGCTTCAGCAGCGCGATCAGCTGCGGCCCGAACGCGAACTGCCACACGTTGGTCACGAGCGAAGGCACGACCAGCAGCGCGGCCGCTTCGGCGGGCGTCATGACGAGGCTGAGCAGGCCGATGGTCACCGTCGGCAGGCCGAGGCCGACGACCCCTTTGACGAACCCACCGAGAACGAAGACTGCGAAGATGAAGGCGAGGATCGTCATTTGCTTTTTCTTGTGCGGGACGCCGATAGTATTTCATGATCTGGCCACTTGCAGCCGATCACATCGGCAGCATCGATTCGACGGGCGCACTTTTTCGGACTCATGCGGACATCATCTTGCAAGACCTGATCATCCTCGGGGCCGGCGCCTCCGGCCTCGCCGCTGCCGCCGATCTCGCGCGCGCCGGCTGCTCCGCGCTCGTGCTCGACGCGCGCGACCGCATCGGCGGGCGCATCTGGTCGCATCACGAGCCCGGTCTCGCGCTGCCTGTCGAGCTCGGCGCCGAGTTCATCCACGGCCTGGCGAAGCCGACTTTCGCCCTGATCGATAAAGCCGCAGCCGCTGCGGTCGACAGCGGGGGCGAGCACTGGTCGCTGCGTGACGGCGAGCTTCGAGCTTCGCACGATCTTTTCTCGCAGATCCGCGACGCGATGAAAGCGACTCGCGTGCTGGAACAAAAAGACCTGTCGTTCGACGCGTTTCTGGACCGGCACCTGAAGGACGCGCTCTCATCCGAAGCCCGGGAGGCCGCGCGCACGCTCGCGCAAGGCTTCGACGCCGCGGACACGAAGCGCGCGAGCGCGCGGGCGATCGTCGAGGAGTGGACCGGCGGCGCGTCGGTCGAGGCGCCGCAGTTCCGGCCGCTCGGCGGCTACGGGCCGCTGCTCGCGCAGCTCGCGAGCGAGCTTCGCGGAACCGGCGTGCGGCTCCAGCTGGACACCGTGATAGAAGAAGTTCGCTGGACGCGCGGCTCAGTCGAAATCCGCGGCAACTTCCATGGACGGCCTTTCGGCGCGCGTGCGAAACGCGCGATCGTGAGCCTGCCGCTCGGGGTGCTGCAACAGCCTCAGCGCGCGCCGGACGCAGTGCGCTTCGCGCCGCGGCTCACCGCCAAGCGCAGCGCGCTCGCCCATCTCGCGCCCGGCCCGGTGCTCAAGGTCGTGCTGCGTTTCAGGTCGGCGTTCTGGGAAACGATCGACGACGGCCGTTACAGGGACGCCGCTTTCTTCCGTGTGCAGAAAGCAGCGTTCCCGACCTTCTGGACCGCGCTGCCGGTGCGCACCCCGTCGATCGTCGCATGGGCGGCAGGTCCCAAAGCGATGCAGCTCGCAGGCGCCGATCGCTCGCGGATCGTCACCGCGGCACTCGACAGCCTGCGCGCGCTTTTCGGCGCGCGGGTGGACGTCGAAGCGCTGTTCGAGTCGGCGTGGGTACACGACTGGCAGAGCGATCCGTACGCACGGGGCGCCTACAGCTACGTCACGGTCGGCGGCGACGAGGCGCGAAAAGCGCTCGCGCAGCCGCTCCTCGATACCCTTTTTTTCGCAGGCGAAGCCGCCGATTGCGAAGGCGAGGCCGGCACGGTCGCAGGTGCGCTGCAGAGCGGCGCCCGGGCGGCTCGCGAGGTGCTCGCGGCATTGCGCAGGTAACGCACGCCGGGCGCTGCGGTATTCGTAGCGCAGGCGCCTCGCCTGCAGCCGGTCGCGCGCGGGGAAAAAAGCGGCTGCAGGCGGGGGCGCCTGCGCTACAGAAGGGCCCCCGACGCGTGCCTATGCATTTACTGGAATCGAGGAATGCGAAACAGTCCCGAAATCGCCCACGGCCTCGCAAACATCGCGCGCGAGCTCGACGTCCGGGGTTACAACTGCCCGATCCCGCTGATGCGGGCGAAGAAGGCGCTCGCGACCATGCAACCGGGACAAGTGCTGAAAATCATCACGACCGACCCCGGCGCCGAAATCGACTTCAAGGTCTACTGCGAGGCGAGCGGCAACCCGATCCTGTCGCTCGACGAGTCCTCGAATACGTTCACGATCGTCATCGCAAAGCGGCAAGCGTAGTCGGTCAGTCGAGGAACACAGCGTATTCGTCGACGTCGATGCGCGAGGGCTGGAAGGTGTTGATCACCGCGTCGGGATCGGCGTAACCCATGGCCATGCCGCAGATCACGACCCGGTCGTTCGTCAAAGCGAGCTCGCGCCGCACCACGTCGGGATAGCTCGCGATCGCTGCTTCAGGGCACGTGTGCAGCCCTTTCGCGCGCGCGGCGAGCATGATCGTCTGCAGGAACATCCCGTAGTCGAGCCAGCTTCCTTTCTCGAGCCCGCGATCGATCGTGAAGATCAATCCCGCCGGCGCGCCGAAGAATTCGTAATTGCGCGCGCGGTAGGCTTTCGATTTCTCGTAGTCGCCGCGCCCGATCGCCAGCGTTCCGTAAAGGCCCCAGCCGCACTGCCTGCGGCGCGCGAGATAAGGCTCGTACACCGGGTCGGTGTAGTACTCGTAATCGCGCGTGTGGCCGGGCTCGTCGGACAGGAACGCGTGCTTGATCGCATCCCCGACGCGTTTCAGCGTCGCGCCGGTCAACACGTGCACGCGCCACGGCTGGATGTTCGAGCCGCTCGGCGTATGTCGCGCGACAGCGACGATCTCGCGCAGGACCTCGGCCGGCACCGGGTCGGGTTTGTATGCGCGGATCGAGCGGCGCGTGCGCGCGGCGTCGAAAACGTCGGGGGCGGGCTGGTTGATGTATTCCATGGGTTCAATTGCTCGAGCTCTGATCGATTCCTATGCTGTCATTGCGAGGAGCGCGGCGACGAAGCAATCCCGAGGCGCTCGACGAAGTGCGCGTGCGTAACAGCTGTTGCCGTGCGCCACGGGATCGCCACGTCGCCTTGCGACTCCTCGCGATGACACCCTCTGCGCAAGTCGAGTTGTCCGTTGCAAAGGCCGATAATTCCGCGCAGTCGAAGCACCTTCCCGTCCTTTGCGTTCCTGCTTTGGTCTTTCACTTCTCACCGGCAATCAGCCTCGACATCCTCAGCTCGCGCACCGCGGTCGATCGCGCCCACGCCGCGATCACTACACCCAGCGCCGTCAGCGCGAGCAGGATCACCACGACCTCGGGGCCGAGGACGTCGGCGAGGACGCCCGCGACGAGCGCGCCGATCGAGATGAACGCGGGGAATATCGGCAGCAGGCTCGCGATGCGGCCTCGCATGTGCTCGGGGGCGCACATCTGAAGCGTCGTGACGTGCACCGTGTGATGGACCATTTCCGCGATGCCCGCAATGGCGAGGAAAACCACAGCGACGGCGATGTTCGGGCTCATCGCAAACGCGAGGAGCGAGAACGCGAACACCGCCAGCGCGAGGGTCTGTATGAGCCCGGTCTGGTCGTAGCGCGCGGTCCACGCGGCGACGAGCCCGCCGAGTATGCCGCCGACGCCGACTGCCGAGAGCAGCAGGCCGAGCCCTTCGGGGCCGCTCTTGAAAACGTCGGCGGCGAATACCGGCATGAGCGCGCTGAACGAAGGGATCAGCAAGAGCGGGGGCACCAGGCCGAGAACGATCATCATGCGTGCGACCGGATCGCTCGCAGTGAAGCGCAGACCTTCCTTCATCGCCTCGAGCGCCGGGGCGGGATTTTTACCGCGCGCCGATGGCGGCGTCGCATGTACCGACAGCGCTGCGAGCACGACCCCCATGTAGAGCAGCGCCTGAATCGCAAAATTGATTGCTGCGCCCACTGCGCCGATCAGGAAACCGGCCACTGACGGGCCGACGGCGCGGCTCACGCTGAAAGCGATGCTGTTGAGCGCGACCGCGTTCGCGGCGTCGCTGCGAGGAACGCTGTGGAAGACCAGGGTGCTGCGCAGGGTGCGGTCGAACACCGCGCTCACGCCCGAGAGCACCGAGAACGCGAAGAGATGCCACACGAGCACCGCGTCGAACGCGAGCAGCGCGGACAGCGCGATCGAGATGACGACCATCAGCAACTGGCTGAGCGCGAGCGCATAGCGCCGGTCGAAGCGGTCCGCGACCAGCCCGCTGACGGGTGCGAGCAGCAGCATCGGAACGGCGCGAATCCCGAGCACTGCGCCGAGCACGCTCGCCGAGCCGGTGACGTCGTAGACCACCCAGCCCAACGTCGCCTGTTGCACCCACTGCCCGGCCGTCGCGAAGAAAGTGCCTGCCCAGAGCCGCCTGAAATCGCGGTGGCGCAGCGGCGCAAGAGTCGAAGCAAAGCGGGCCAAGGTTTATGTCCTCGTATTGAGGAAGTTCTATATCATGATTCGGAGTAGTAATGGCGCGACCCATCGGAGTCAAGTGCGCGAGCGCCTCGCGATTGCTTCGTCGCGCCGCTCCTCGCAATGACAGCAGAGCAGTCATCGCGAGGAGTCGCGGTAGCACGACGCGGCGATCCCGTGGCGCACAGTTTTTTGAATGGAGTGCGCGAGCGCCTCGCGATTGCTTCGTCGCGCCGCTCCTCGCAATGACAACAGAGCAGTCATCGCGAGGAGTCGCGGTAGCACGACGTGGCGATCCCGTGGTGCACGATGTTTTTAATCGCGAGGACATGATGGCGAATCTCTGGTTGCGTGCAGCGGTCGCGTGCGTCGGCCTTTTGCTGGCCGGCGCTTGCGCCCAGACGCCCGGGCGCGACGACAAGGCGCAAAGTGATGCGACCTCAAAAGCGCCGTCATATGTCGAATGATCAAGGTCAACATGGATTCCGGCCTGCGCCAGAATGACGGCCGGGAATTCCCCGCGGACGCCTCATCCTGCGCGATGGATTCCGGCCTGCGCCAGAATGACGGCTTTGCCGCACAGCGGTCATTCCGGACGCGCACCGCGCAAGTGATCCGGAATCCATCTTTGGGGTCAGACCCCGGCTTCATCGGGGTCTGACCCCGGTTTGATCCAGGGCTGAAGCAATGCAATTTCTCTGCACCAGACTCTGCTGTTTCCTCATCGCCTCGTGCCTCGGCGCCCCCGCCTTCGCGCAGGAGCGCTACTCGCCTTTCGTGCCGACCGACGAAAGCGACGTGGTGCGCATGCTCAGGCTCGCCGGCGTGCGTGAAGGCGACGTCGTGTTCGACCTGGGCTCGGGCGACGGCCGCATCGTTCTCGAAGCCGTCCGGATGAACGCGGGCGCACGCGCCCGCGGCATCGAGATGGACGAAAAGCTCGTCGCCGAATCGACGGCGCGCGCTAAGGCCTCGGGGCTCGCGGATCGCGTGCAGTTCGTCCATCAGAACGCATTCGACGCGGACCTGAAGGATGCGACCGTGATCACGATGTGGCTGTGGCCTGAAGTCATGCGCATGCTGCGGCCGAAGATCCTCGAGGAGGCGAGGCCCGGCACGCGAGTGGTCACACGGATGTGGGATCTCGGCACGTGGCCGCCGGACGAGACGCTCCGGGACGGAAATACCCTGTACAAGTGGACCGTTCCCGCGAAAGTCGCAGGCTCGTGGGACTGGACCCTGACGATAGGCGAGCGCACGAGCGCCTACACCGCAATACTCGACCAGCGCTACCAGAGCGCCGAAGGCTTTGTGCGCGTCGGCAGCCGCCGCGCGGTGCTCGACGACGTGAAGCTCAAAGGCGACGAGATTTCGTTTTCGCTGCTGCTGAGTCTCGAAGGCACGAAGCTCATCCGCCATCAGTTTCGAGGGAGAGTCGCGGGGGACGTCATCGTAGGCATGGTCAGCGTGCTCGGCGACACGTATGACAAAGCGGTGGAGATGCCCTGGCGCGCTGAGCGTGCGGCGGCGAAGTCCGCCTACTTCGCACCGACCGGCATCGACCCCGAAGCCGGGAAGTAACTCGTCCGCATTCCGGACTGTCAACCGCCGTGATGACGCGGCCGTCCCGCCGGTGCTAGCATCGAAACGACAGGACGCAGAATCGAGCTCGGCGAAAACACGCAGCGGAGGAGCTTCAACATGGCCCGAATGACCGGTAACCGCTATTTCGCCGAAGCGATGCGCGGCTACGGCGTGTCGCACCTGTTCTACGTGAACTCGATCATCGGCGGCGCGATGAAGGAGATCGACACGGTCGGCGTGAAGCGCATCGTCACGCACGGCGAGAAAGCCGCCGCGTACATGGCGGACGCGTACGCGAGAGCGTCGAAGAAGCCCGGCATCTGTCTAGCGCAGGACATCGGCTCGACCAACCTCCTCGCAGGCCTGCGCGACCCGCACATGGCGAGCTCACCGGTGATCGCGATCACCGGCGGGCAGAACGACCAGCCGCGTTATCGCAACGCGTACCAGAACGCCGAAGATTTCAGCGCGTGGAGCGCGGTCACCAAGGCGAACTACTCGGTCGACACCGTCGAGCGCTTTCCCGATCTCCTGCGCCAGGCTTTCCGCGTGGCGACGACCGGCACGCCGGGTCCGGTGCATCTGGAGCTGCGCGGCAACGCGGGACAGATGCTCGAGCGCGAAGGCGATTTCGACATGACGTTCGAGGAGCGCTTCAGGCAGTTCCCCGCGTTCAGGCCCGCCGCCGAAGCCTCCGCCGTCAAAGCGGCGGTCGCCGCGCTCGCGCAGGCGTCCAAGCCGATCATCGTTGCAGGCGGCGGCGCGGTTGCGTCGGGGGCGGGTCCCGAGATCATCAGGCTCGCCGAGATGCTGTCGATCCCGATCGCGACGAGCCTGCACGCCAAAGCGATCGTTCCCGATACGCATCCGCTGAACGTCGGGGTGCCGGGAAGTTATTCGCGCTGGTGTGCGAACAAGGCGGTCGGCGCCGCCGACCTCGTGTTCTTCATCGGCAGCCATTCGGGCGGGCAGGTGACCAACGGCTGGCAGGTCCCGAAGCTCGGCACGCGCACGATCCAGCTCGACATCAATCCGGAAGAGCTCGGGCGCAACTATCCGAACGTGGTCACGCTGCAAGGCGACGCGAAGGTGGTCGTGCAGCAGATGATCGCTGCGGTCGAGCAGCAGGTGTCGAGGCGCGCCGAATGGGTCGAGCAGGTTCGCAGCTACGTGAGCGACTACTGGGAAGAGAGCGAGCCGCAGCGCCAGTCCGACGCAATCCCGATGCGGCCCGAGCGCATCTGCCGGGAGCTCGAAGAGTGGCTGCCTTCCGATGCCACGGTGGTCGTCGATACTTTCCACGCCGCGATGTGGACCGCGCAGATGATCCGCATGAAGGAAGGACAGCATTATCTACGCTGCGGCGGCTCGCTCGGCTGGGGTTTCCCCGCGGCGATCGGCGCGAAAGCGGCGATGCCGGACAAGCCGGTGATCGGCTTCGTCGGCGATGCCGGTTTCTACTATCACATCGCCGAGCTCGAGACCGCCGCGCGCAACGGCATCAACGTCGTCATGGTGGTGAATACCAATTACTCCGGCGGCGTCCTCGAGAAAGTCGCTTATGAGCGTTCGGTCGATTTCTCGAAAGTCGCGGCCTCACTCGGCTGCGTGGGCTTTCGGGTCGAGAAACCGGAGGACGTGAGACCCGCGCTCGACAAAGCGCTCGCGGCGGGACGCCCCGCGGTCGTCGACATCGTCAGCGATGCGGCGATTACGGCGAAACGCGGATGGGTGCCGGCGACGATCAGCGGGGAGTGATGGCTACCGCGTGAAGGGTGAAGGGTGAAGGGTGAAGGGTGAAGGGTGAAGGGTGA